>NZ_JBFUIX010000034.1:0-59650 GCF_056401635.1 Paenibacillus sp. P4_E11
ATAGGAAGCAGCCCATACAACACCCGTACCGTCAGGCACGATGAGTTCCGCTCGCTTCATCATGGCCWTGTAGTCGCTGTTGTCGATGGCGGACATGACCATGATCGGATTCGCAGTGATGACCTGATGCGGCTTCCGGCTATGAACCGCCTCTGTAAGGAATTGCACCGTATCGTTCATATTCATTTGCGAGAAGGGAACTCCAAATATGTTAACCGTAGGAAATTTCACGTGAGAACTCATCCTTTTTGACGCAATACTGCGATAATTTGTTGCGCCGGCCGATGCGCTTCTTCCTTCAATTGGTCGATCCGCGCCTGCTTGGCCGATCTCCATTCCATGGGGCGCTGCAGCAGATTGACCAGGTCCTTCCTAACTTGATCGGAATCAAATTCAACTCCGTCAGATGAGGTCACCGCTGAAGCTTGCATATCCAAACGATGCAGGAATTGATCGATCTTCGGATCATACGAAATGCCGAGCAGAGGTACATGCTGCGAAGCCGCGTAAATTAGCGAGTGCAATCTCATACCGATCAGAACATCGCAAGAGCTTACTTCGGCCAGCATATCTTGTGGGTGTATGACTCCACTTATTAGCTGTACACGGCTGGAATCAACGGAATGTTGCCCCGCTCCCAGCAATTCCATTACATAGCGGGACGCTTCTTCATCTGTAGGCAAGTGAAACGGAAGGAAGCGAAGTATCACGTCTCGGCTCGCTTGAACCGCCTTCAATGATTCGGCCAATGCTTTCAATTCATTCCGATCCTTGTTCCAGTAACGTACCGATATTCCCACTACGGGAGTATCACTTGCACCTTGTGAACGATCACTCGGTTTGTTCAGTACTGCATCTTTCAACTTCAACCCCATAACAGGATCTGGAACTACGTCAATCCGCGCATTAGGGACACCCATACGCTGCAGCAAATCAGCTGACTCTTGGTCCCGAACGGAGATATAGCGGCACTTCTTAAATACGGATCGAATGAAAGGATCGTATAGGCGTCGATTCACCGGCCCAATACCTTGAGCATAAATAAATGTAGGCTTTCCCAGCCATTGAGCCAGTTGCACAATAGCCAAGTAGTAAGGGATCGTAAGCGCTCCTGTTGCATCTTGCAGCAAGCTTCCACCACCGCTGATCAACCCGTCGCACTTACGCAGCTCAGCCGCCACAGCTCCCAGCTTCATCCGATGGATAGCACGCACACCATACATGCGTTCTGTCCATTCCGGGTTGGCGGACAATACGATCGGCTCTATGCGTACACCCTGCTCTTTCCCTTCCGCTTGAAGGGCGAGCAGCATCGATTGCAGCACAGCCTCGTCTCCACTGTTATTGAAACCGTAATACCCGGATATTGCTATTCTTTTAACAGGTAAGGAGACCATCGCTTCCAACTCCTTACTAATACTTCCCATACTGCGATATAGAGAAGCCCGATGACTAACCCGAGCAGCACTCCATAGGTAATGCGTGTAAGCGAAATGAAAATCGGGGTATGCAGATGGGCGAACGTGTCCACCATAGACAGTTGACCCATTACTGCCGCCGCAAACAAATACACAGCATTGCGGTATTTCATTAACAAGTATGCGCTTAGAATGAACAACGGATGCGCGAACAGAAATTCCTTATTCCGTGGCCTCACGCCAAGCTTATCCTCCAACAAGGTACGGAATATTTTCTCCACATTGGAAGCCTGTCCCTCGTTGCCCGTACGCGACAAGTAGTACCACAAGCCCACCAAGGCGATACCCGCTAACGTGACCATTAAGATGCTGATTTTCGTGGAAAGAATCGTCCTCGCCCGCTGAATAGCTCCTCGAAGTCCGATTTGTCCGTTAAACAATAGAACGTATAGTCCAACCAAAACCATTGGAATCAAATGAAGCAAAGCCACCCCACGGAATTGCTCCAGTACCAAGTAGTAAGAAATGCCCGACAACAATCCCACCACGTAAGCAATCCCTATAACCGTGAGCCCCGAGGAGCGTAAAAACACGCCCAATGCTTGCATAACACTCGGTGCAAGTCCGCGCTTATTTCGACTCTGTATGGATCGAATCGCGTAGATCGTCGACCAGGTGGGCGCACAAATGCCTACAGCCAAAGCTGTCGCTTGTAGCGCAAGCGAGGAAGACAAGCCATACAACCCTAATACTCCGACTAGCCCGATGACAAACAATAATAGGATCAACGATTGAACGAAGGAACCGATGGTCAGCGCAATAAGCGCGGCGCCTCCCGCTAACAGCACTAGCTTAAGGGCTTCAATCGATTTGCCATGTTCAACAAACGCATGTGCTTCCCCGAATTGGTAACCGATGTCTTCAATGCGCTGTATAGCCCCTTCGGGCCCTTCCAGGCTGTTCACGATATTGTCCACATAGTCGTTCATGAACCCTTTGTCCATATCCTTGGCAGCCTTGATATTGAGGAACAGAATGCGAATATTGCGGTCTTTGACTGCCAAAACCAGCTTGTCCGCAATCTTATCCGGCTTGAGGTTGGCCTCTGTATCAAACAATGGGAACACCCGAACGGCATTGTTGTTCAGCTTGTTCAGGAACGATACGGTGAAGCCCTTCTGTGGAGCTTTCAGCCGATCGATCGCCCCTACGCCCATCTTGTATTTATTTAACAAGTCCAACGTCTCCACCACATTGGACTTCTCAGGATCTTCATCGTAGCCAGTGATCGCTGTGCCGTCAAACAAAATGCGTTTCACGCCAAAACTGCTCAAGCTCTTAAGCTCCGCTTCCAGCTCTTCTTTGGAGTAGGGCTGCAGCCGGTTCGATAATCGCCCTACAAGCTGGAATCCGAACTCATTATGGAGCCTATCCATCGTAATTGGGTCAGGAGGCAATGGCTTCGTATTGGCCTCTTCATAAGGAAGCCCTATAATCAGTCCGCTCTGGTTGTTATAACTCCAGGGACGGACGTCCGCCTTGACCCGATTGCGGTATACGTTCTCAATTGAACTCTGCAGCTTGTTCCGAGCCTCATTAGAGGTAAACAACAGGTAGGTGAAGTTCTCGTTCACACCTGCTGGCTTGCCGGTCATCGCCGAATACTCATTCGATGTGAATACTTGGATACTCCGGCTGTATTTCAGCTCCTCTAATGAAGCTTCATAGACAGCCATCGAGTTTACCCCTGCAGCCTTCAACCGCTTGAGCTGCTCTTGTACATACGTCTGCGGATTCGGTTTGTACTGTGACGCCTCCAGCAAGTCGCGATAATCGAATACAATCTCCACATTCTTCGTGGAACGCTCCGTCTGTACCCGCTCATATGCTAATGGCAATGAAGCGATCAACCCTATAACGACTAGCAGCCAAAGCCACTTCCCAACTCGACGATTGAATTGCAAATATCGTTCCAGCACTACGTTCACTCCCTAATTCTTTTGCCTTCTTAGCCGTCTACCCTGGACATGACATCCGCCCGGATTCGCTCCAACTTCTCTGATGACTCTGCCTCCGAGGCCCCGCATACAGAGAAATAAATCTTAATCTTAGGTTCCGTGCCTGATGGTCGCAAGCAAAACCACGATTGATCTTCGAGCACATACTTCAATACATTTTCCTTCGGCAGATCATCAATACCCTCTGCATAGTCCTGTACAGAAGCTACACGAATGCTGGCCACATGTTCAGGCGGGGTTGTACGCCAATCGTTCATGATGCCTTGAATCGCAGCCACCCCATGAATGCCCTTCAACGTACGCGATTCCAACGCTTCCATGAACGTCCCGTATGTACGGTAAAGCTCCTGCAGTACCTCGTACAAGGTCTGGCCTTGGCTCTTGTAGTAAGCCGCTGCCTCACACAGCAACATGGAGGCTAATACCGCATCTTTGTCACGGCAATAATTGCCGGCCAAATATCCGTAGCTCTCCTCATAGCCGAACAAGAATCGGTGCTCTCCGGTCTGATCGAATTCAGTCATCTTGGCACCGATGTATTTGAATCCGGTTAACGTATTCAGAGTCGGAATGCCGTACGCTGCCGCGATGACCGCTCCCATCTCACTGGTCACGATCGTCTTGATCACAACACCATTCGAAGGCAAGGTTCCCTTCTTCTTCATCCCACTTAGCAAATAATGCGTCAAAATCGCACCGGACTGGTTGCCGCTCAGCACGACATATTCGCCGGACGCGTTCAATACAACCGCACCGACCCGATCACAATCAGGGTCCGTCCCAATAATAATATCGGCTTGTTGGGCCTTGGCTAATTCAATCGCTAACGTAAAGGCTTCTCGCTCCTCCGGATTCGGAGAGCGTACAGTAGAGAAATTCGGGTCTGGCTGTTCTTGCTCCGCCACGACGTGGACATGCCCGAAGCCGATCTCAGCCAGCGCACGGCGGACGGATAGGTTACCAGCCCCATGCAATGGAGTATACACAATATGGAAGTTGTCGCTGATCGCCCGGACTTGCTCTGAGTGCAGGCTGACGCTAGTGACAGCCTGCAAGTACAGATCGTCCAGCTCCTGACCGGCGCTAACCAATAAGCCCTGCTGTTCCGCCTCCGATTGGCTCAATCGCTTCACATGCCCGAATCCCTCAACAGATTGAATATGGGCGAGAACCCGCTCCGCGCTGTCCGGTACCAGTTGACCCCCATCGGCGCCATATACCTTGTACCCGTTGTACTCAGGCGGATTGTGGCTCGCCGTGATTACGATCCCTGCCGTGGCCTGTAAGTGCCGCACGGCAAAAGACAGCTCCGGAGTGGGCCGGAGCGATTCAAACACATAGGCGCGGATGCCGTTGCCCGCGAGTACTTGCGCTGCCTCCAGCGCAAACTCCGGCGACTGGTTTCGCGAATCGTAGGCGATCGCCACGGATGGAACCGAGGACGCTCCAGAAGCCTGCTCCTCCAGTACAAATTGCGCAAGACCTTGCGTTGCCTTCGCTACAGTGTAGCGGTTCATTCGATTCGTGCCAGCACCGATTACTCCGCGCAGCCCGCCTGTTCCGAATTCCAACTCTTTATAGAAGCGATCCTCGATTTGGTCCGCCTGATTCTGAATATGTAGTAGTTCCTGCTTGGTCGTTTCATCCACAGCTGTGTCGTTCAGCCATGTTGCATAACGTACCTCTGCCTCGCTCTTCTTCATTGTTTCCGCCTCCCGATTGGATGATCCGCTTATACGGTTGAGGATTTATTGGCCAATGCGAACATCAGTCCACCCTCGGCTACCACTTGGTCTCCCACTTTGGCTACTGCTGTGCCTTTTCCAATCGTACCTTTCAATCGGGTAATGTTCACTTCTAGGGTAAGGGTGTCGCCTGGTACAACTTGCCCGCGGAACCGGAACTCGTCGATTCCCGCGAAGAAAGCCAGTTTGCCTCGATTCGCTTCCATCTTTAATATCGCAACGGCTCCTACCTGAGCCAACGCTTCTACTATGAGCACACCTGGCATAACCGGATGTCCGGGAAAGTGGCCCGCGAAGTGAGGTTCATTCATCGTAACGTTCTTCACACCGACAGCTCGAACCCCTTCTTCTACTTCAAGAATACGATCAATTAACAGGAATGGGAATCTGTGGGGAATAATGTCTTGAATTTGGTTTATATCTAACATCATTAACGCTCCTCTTCGAGTGTGGTATAAATACTTGGCATTATACTTAGACTAACAACTATCCCTTCCCCGTCTGCAGGCGAAGAAGGTTGATATAAGGGGGCGTAGCGGATGACCTCGAAGGGCTTTCCTACGCCTTTTTTCCTACATCGCTGGCTTTGGTTTCCTGATTCAGTGATTTGAATAAAAAGATGTAAACAAAGGAGGCCAAGAAGGACACTCCAATCGCACTCCACAAGATGGTAATGCCTAGCTCTTGGTCGAAGAACACGAACAGGAACGCCAAATAGTACAAGACCGTTGCGACTTTCCCCATCGTATTGGCCGGTACCGTTCGCTTCCCGCGAAAGTGGAAAAATGCAGAACCAACAATCATGCCGGCATCGCGAATAAGCATGACCACAGCTGCCAGCCAAGGAATTCTTCCGGTAACCAGGAGGGAAATCACGACGGTCAGCATCATGCATTTGTCCGCCAGCGGGTCGAGCATAATGCCCATCTGTGTGATCTGTCCCCGTTTGCGCGCCAAATAGCCATCCAGTACATCAGTTGCTCCCGCCAATACGACAATCGCAAAAGCAGTCTTGATATACCCAAGGCTATAGAAAACGATATAGATCGGTATTAAAAAAAAGCGACATAGTGTCAGCAAGTTAGGAAGATTCAATCGCAACCCTCTCCCTCATTCGTTACTTCATCCATTCATTATACCGTTCTTATACAAAAAATAAAACTCCCATTCCGGGAGCAATCTAGGCATTCCCGCAAGCCATGCTCGCAGGAGTCCTCTTAATTCGCAAATACTAACTCAAATAGATGCTTCCACGTGTCCATGTTCCATACGTCTCCGTACTCCCTGCCCCCCATGTACACGTACCCGAATACTACACCACCAACTAGTGCGGCAACACACAAAACTGGGATCAGCAGCACTCTTAGAACACGAAGGATGATTCTCAACCATGTCGGAATGCGCTTGCGAGTGGTCGACGGAAGCGCCTGCGACTTGGACAACTGGTCTTGCGGCGATGGGGAAGGCGATGACGGTGGGGTTGGCGCCCCCTTGGCAACTGGCGGAGCTGGGCGAGTGCTGGCGTCTTTCTTATTGGAAGAAGTCAATCCGTTCTCAGCTCCGGAGCGAGTTCGTGAGCGCCATCAAATTGTCCGCCGAAACCAATGCCTTCGCATTTAATTGGAACGCCCGTTGGGTTAGCATCAATTCCGTCGTTTCATCAGCCAGGTTGACGTTCGATTGCTCGACGAACCCTTGTCTTACCGCCAGTTTACCCTCTTCCGGACTGATCGGAATCGTCCCGACCACCCGAACAACATCGCCAAGAAGAGCCGGATCAAGTGTATTGGGTACCGTATACATATTCTCACCTAACTGCTGCAGTACCTGCGGCCGCACCACCTGCACCAACTTCAACTGTCCCGCTGGAATAGCAGGCGTGCCAGGGGTTAGCTCGCTATACGCTAGAATCGTGCCGTCTTCTGCTATCTTGATCTTATGGTAGTTCGGAATGCGAACCGGTTGGTTGTTCACACCGAGAACAGCATGGCCTTGCTTGGTCGTTAAATATACATTGTTTGGGTCCACTGAACTCGCGGTCAAGGAGAACGCCCCGTCCCGCGTCCAGGCTGGTTTCAACACCGGTTGTCCATTGGCATCTTGCCCTGGAATTGCAATCTCGAACAAGGCGTCACCTTCAATCGCCACGTCCGTCTGCAAGTCGGTCGCCTTCAGCGAACCTTGCGACATCTGGGTCTGGATGGAGCTGATCTTCGCTCCCCAGCCTTGAGTCAGCCCAAGCGGTGACACACGGCCGGCTTGTTGGAACGCGGCTGGCTGAGACATGGTCGTCGTCAACACGTCATGGAAAGTCGCTTCCTGCCGCTTGAACCCCGTCGTATTGATGTTAGCCATGTTGTTGGCTATAATATCTAGTTTCTGTTGAAGCCCCTTCATCGATACCAAGGAGTTAATCATCGAATGATTCATCGCTTCGAACACCCTCGCTTACTTGTATTGACAGAACACGAAAGCCGACCGCCTCTTATACGCGGCCGACTTCATTCACTGCCTTATCCAAACTACGATCATAATATTGTACGATTTTCTGATTCGCTTCATACATGCGAGAAGCCGTCATAATATCAACGGTCGATTGGGTAGGGTCTACATTCGAACGTTCTAGAAAGCCTTGACGAACCTCGATTTGATCGGTTGGATTCATCGGTGCTATGGCAGATGGCTGGGTAACGTCATTGCGAAGAACCCCGCTACCTTCTGCAATTAATCGCATAGGTTCCTCCACACGGGTTAGCAACAAAGCCATCGGCTGTCCGTTCGCATCCAGTATGGTCCGTCCATCCACAGAATCCAGCAATTCCCCACGACCGTTCATCGTAATGTTGCTGATTGGGATGTCCGTCACCGGATCAATAAGAACGATAGGCTGACCATCGACACCTGCTACACGGAAGCCTTCCGCGGTAACGAGTTGGCCTAACGCATCGATGGAGAATTTCCCGTTCCGGGTAAACCGCTGCTCCCCGTCCTGATTCAACACGGTAAAGAAAGCCTGCGGCTGGAATACACGTTGGCCCTCATCTGTAATGGTCTTCCCATTATCGAACTGCATGCCGGCCACTTGAATATCCGAGACAACAGCAAAGTCGAAGGGATTGCCGGTCTCTCTTAAGTCCCCTTGTACGTTCACGGTCAAAGCTTCCTCAGCCAGAACGCCCGTATTCAACCGACCGGTGTTGAACCGCCGAACGCCAGGAGCGTCACCTTCTTGCAAAGTGATCAACATCTCTGGAAATGAACGTGACACCATACGGCTCTGTTTGAAGCCGGGTGTGTTAACGTTCGCTATATTATTCGTGACCGTATCATGCTTGCGTTGCTGCGACAACATACCTGCAGTTGCGGTGTACATTCCTCTAAGCATAGGAGGCCTCCAAGATTGACAAGTTTATACTATAGTATCGGTAAGCTAACCGAGTTTTTTTCTAGTTACTTTGTCTAGGTTGTCCAACATAATGCCTGTCCCATTAACAACGCAATGCATAGGATCTTCGGCGATAAGCACTGGAACCTTCAGCTCGTCCGCCAATAGCTGATCTATACCGTGCAACAGCGCGCCCCCGCCAGTCAAGATGACCCCGCGGTCGATAATATCGGCTGACAACTCAGGCGGTGTACGCTCCAGTACAATCTTAGCCGCTTGCACAATCGCGGTTACCGATTCCCATAGCGCTTCTTTCACTTCGTGTGAATGAATCGTAACGGTCTGCGGCAACCCGGACACCATATCGCGCCCTCGGATATCCATCTCCTCGTTGCGGGATTCCGTATACACGGTCCCGATCTTCAGCTTGATGTCTTCCGAAGTGCGTTCTCCAATCAACAGCTTGTACTTGCTCTTTATGTATTTCATGATGGCGGAGTCGAACTTGTCCCCTGCGATCTTAATAGAAGAGGAGGTCACGATGTCGCCCATGGATAACACGGCTACGTCCGTGGTCCCTCCGCCAATATCTACAACCATATTCCCGTAAGGTTGGAAAATATCCATCCCGGCTCCAATCGCTGCCGCCTTCGGTTCTTCTTCCATAAACACTTCTCGTGCTCCGCTGCGTTCGGCTGCTTCACGGATTGCCTTCTGCTCCACCGAAGTAATATTGGTCGGGGCGCAGATCAGAATGCGGGGATGCGAAAACCATCGCTTGCCGCCCACTTTCTGAATGAAGTGCTTCAACATCATTTCCGTTATTTCGAAATCGGCAATGACCCCATCCTTCAAAGGGCGAGTCGCTATGATGTTGCCAGGTGTCCGCCCCACCATTCTATGGGCTTCCTCTCCTACGGCAAGCACACGCTTGGATTCGCTCTCAATTGCAACGACAGAAGGTTCATCCAATACAACGCCGCGCCCTTTGACATGAATGAGTACATTAGCCGTACCTAGGTCAATTCCTATATCTTTGCTGAACATGAATACTAATCCTCCCTGAAAATCCATCCGCCACGACGATAGTCCGTTTCACACAATAAGTATATCTATTTCGACAGCTTTTGCAAAATTCCTCTTTTTTCAGATAAAGAAGTTCATGAGGAAGCATTCTGCTTAGTGGGGAGGGTATATGACAGGGAAGGAGAATGGGTTAGCGGGCTGTCACCAAATGGTCGGAAGTTTTGGGCGATCGCGTCCGTTTGTACTTCACTTTCGTGGCTTCTCCTCCTCTTAAGTGGCGAATGGATTTGTGATACTCCAGGATCAGTTTCACCTGATTGGCCAATTCCGGATTGATCTCCGGTAGCCGTTCCGTTAAATCTTTATGCACCGTGCTTTTGGATACCCCAAATTCCTTGGCTATTGTGCGAACTGTTTGTCTCGTTTCCACAAGACTGCGACCGATTTTGATTGTACGTTCTTTGATGTAATCGTGCACTCCCCTCGCCTCCCTGCTCGAGTTAGTTTGGTACAGTATATGAGGGGCAGGGCCATATATTCTTTGTTTCCAAGCCTGACAAGCCTAGTCGTACAAATTATTTTGTCGGACAAACTGAATCGCCCTGTACAAGGGAAAACAAAAAAGCAGAGGGAAAGATTCCTCTGCTTGTGGGAACAACACTACTTACTTCTGGCTGAGCAACGTTTCCGGATTGACCGGAGTCCCGTCTTGACGAACTTCGAAGTGAATGTGGTAGCCCAATTCCTTCTCCAGTTCGCTTCGTCCCGCTGTAGCGATGGCGTCGCCCTTCTTCACTTGTGCATCCTTCGCCACCTTGACGTCGGATAAGCTTTGATAGATGCTGACCATGCCATTACTGTGCGTAATCTCAACCAATTGACCGACCAACGGGTCTTTGTCAACACGAGTGACTTTCCCGCTGCCAGCAGCGATCACATCAAACGGCTTATCATCGCTCCGACCCAGGTCCAAGCCCATATGCGGGGTCAACGTCTCGCCATACTCGACCATGGCAGCTTGTCTCACTTCATTCGAAGCTTTGCTATCGAAGAAGCTCATGAGCACATCCACATCACTGCTGTTCTTTACGGGCCATTGCAACGTTTCGGTGTTGGCGGCTACGGCAAGCGCATCAGGCGTTTTCTTACCGTCAGTTTGAGTTTGTTTCGTCGTTTCCACCCCTGTGGTCTCATCGGATAGCGTCTGCGTACCCGAATCCTGATAGACCCACATTAAGGTTAGTATAATTGCCGCCGCTGCCATGTAAGTTGCAGGAAATACCCACTTCTTCGCGGTTAACCTCTTCCATGTGGAAAGTTTGACCGACTCGGCTCCGTTATTGGTTTTCGGAGCGTTTTGTTTGACCTGAGTTTCTTTGTTTTGTTCACTCATTGGTTATCACCTCAGTAACCAGTGTGACCAGATCAATAGGTTTTATACGTGAGATGATAGATTTTTTCTAGTACTCGCAACCTTTCATTTTTTCAGTATAGAAGACGCTTCTCGGATATCAACGCCTTGATAGTAGTACTTAACGATCGCTCCCGCATCATACCCTGCCTGCGCCATTCCATTCGCACCCCATTGGCTCATCCCTACGCCATGTCCGTACCCGTAAGTAGTAATCTCTATGTTGGTTCCCTTCACCTTCCATTGAAACTCCGAGGATGCTAGTCCTAGCTTCTCGCGAACCTCGCGACCCGTGAACGGTTTGCCGGCAATTTGCAGCTTCTTGATCCGGCGCCCCTCTGTTGTTTCCAACACCCGCATGCCTGACGTTCCTGTGGACACCGCGATTGTAGTAGGCAAGCCCAGGCTCTTCATCACTTCTTTTCCTTTCAAAATAACCGTCTGTTCGTATTTGGGAGACAATTGCTTGTCCCAGGGACTCGGAACACTTCGCAGATAGGGAATGTAGGTTGTCCAGTAATCTTCTGAATTCTCGGTATACCCGTTGCTCGTAGAGAAGAATGCTGCTAGGATCGGTTGGCCCTTATACACAATAATCTGATTCTCTGTCTCATTCACCGCACGATTCAACCGCTCCATTTGCGTTTCATAGAGTCCCTCGCCCCACAATCGCTTCAGTTCATCCTCGGACTTGTAAGCCTGATGGGCTACGGTGTCGGTAACAAGCGCTCCGGTTACTGGAACTTGGCTGTAATCCTGGTCCAACAAACGCTTCACAATATACGTCCGGGCGGCAAGCGCTTGAGCCTTCAAGGCCTCTAACTCGAAATCAGCCGGCATCTCGGCCGCTATCACATTGCGCACATACGTTTCCAACGGCACCTGCTCTATGAGTGTAGATGCGCTTCGATATACCGGGATGATTGGGGCCTTATACCGATCCGTGGCCTGGATACCGATTCCCGCACCGATTTGATTTTCCGTCTGGCCGGTGTCGCGCTTGGCAGTGGGTGTACGATCTACTAGAATGGCGGGGATCAGAATGGCAACGCAAAGAAACGCACCCAGGGCAATTCCTAATAGCGGGGCTACCGTTTTGTTGAACTGGTTGAACTTATTGAACTTATTGAACTTATTTCGCCTGTTGTACTTGTTAAGCTTATTCAATCGGTTGATAGGTTTGTTCACCGGCATCTCCCTAGTCTCCTCTTCTCGGTCTTCTCTGTTGCGATATTCCATTCTATGAGAAGTTGGGACATGCTAGAACCGAAGAGAATCGAGAGAGTGCTTCGTAAGAGTTCCGTTTGGCGCGGGGAGGGAGTGAACAGGAAAAAACTGCCGCTCAAGTGCATGATTGCACTCGAACGGCAGTTTTCTATAATTACCATTTAATAGTCTGTTCAACGATTTGATTTTTGTGAATATTTATTCATTGGGGTTATGGAGGGACAAGGGAATGGTACGTAAAGTTTACGGCCGCCTTTGAAATCAAATTGTAACCACAAGATTAATTAAAAACAATTTGAATTTCAACAGCGGTGGAGTGCCATCCCTTTCCTGCAATAACCCCCATCAATGAATATGTATTCACGGATTTACTTTCGTCGGACAGCCCCCTACATTACGCCCAGCTCGGTTGTGGGTTGATGGAGAAGAGCGGCAGCTCCGGTTCCTTGTCCTTCACAGGCAACTCCACCTTCTCCCCTTCATGCCGGCGAATATCGGCGCCCAAGCTCTGCAGCTTGCCGGTAATGTCAACATACCCCCGGTCAATATGATGGATGCCGGATATCTCGGTCTCTCCATCGGCTACGAGTGCCGCCAAGATCAGAGCGGCGCCTGCGCGCAGGTCGGTGGCGCACACCTTAGCGCCCTTCAGTCTGACATTGCCGCTTACAACAGCGGTTCTGCCGTCGACTTTTATTTGCGCCTGCATGTACTGAAACTGCTCTACGTGCATAAAGCGATTCTCGAACACCGTCTCCGTTACTAAGCCAGTTCCGTCCGACACCATCAGCAGCGCCATCATCTGGGACTGCATATCGGTCGGAAACCCGGGATAAGGCAACGTCTTGACGTCAACCGATCGCAGGGGTTGATCGGCCCGCACGGTTATGCCGTTCTCATCCTCAATCACCACGACTCCCATTTCCTGCAGCTTGGAGATGACAGGACGAAGATGGTCACCAATCGCACCCTCAATGTAAACCTGGCTCCGCGAGATCGCAGCCGCAATCATATACGTTCCCGCTTCAATACGATCGGGAATAACGGTATGTACGACACCCCTCAGTTGTTCCACGCCTTCGATACGGATGAGCCCGGTTCCTGCGCCGCGAACTCTTGCTCCCATCGCATTCAGATAGTTAGCCAGATCTACGATCTCAGGTTCCTTGGCCGCATTCTCTATGATCGTCGTACCTTCTGCAAGTGTGGCCGCCATCATGATGTTCTCGGTTGCGCCTACACTGGCCACATCCAAGTATACTTTCGCACCCTTCAAGCGCCCTTGAACACGAGCTTCAATATACCCCTGACCTAGATCAATCTCGGCCCCCAAAGCCTCAAAGCCCTTCAGATGCTGGTCAATGGGGCGAGTTCCAATCGCACAGCCCCCCGGCAGAGCAATTCTGGCATATCCTTTACGGGCTAACAGCGGGCCCATAACCAAGAAGGAAGCTCTCATCTTCCTAATCCACTCATAGGGTGCTTCACAGGCTGTTATCCGCTCTGCATTGACCCGAATCACTTCATCCTTGTATGTGATCTGAACACCTAAGCTTTTCAATACTTGACTGATCGTCAATACGTCGTCTAGTGGAGGGGCATCGTGTATGATGCTCTCACCCTCCGAACCTAAGATTGAGGCAGCGATAATGGGCAGAACTGCGTTTTTCGCTCCGCTGACTTTCACGTTCCCGGATAATCGCTTGCCACCGCGGACGATAATTTTGCTCATCTAGATCCCCTCCGCGAGTTCCCTTGTAATAGTCAAACCATGCATGGTTAAAACACCCACCGTTCAGTTTAGCACCCGGCTCCGAGCGGAAACAACTGTTAAATGATTCCTTGCTGCCCGCTTTTCACCCGTTACAGTCTTCGCAGTCCATCGGCCATTTGGAACGGTATCCCGAAAAGTTTATGTTCTTACTACCATTGTTGACAACAAAAAAGGATGTTATTCGACAAGTTAGAACATCCCCTGTAGCAGTTGCGACCAATTGAAATAATCGATCACAAACCGTGCCACTTCATAGCCCAATACGATGGAGAGCAATACTTGTAGCATCTTGGCCGGAACGCTCTTCGGACTTTTCAGAAACAAGTCGAACCTGAATTGCTGCAAGCTCCACCATGACAAGAATATGGCAATCAGAACGATCGTGATATTAACAAGTCCCGACATCGCCAATGAATTCTTTACTTGCTCGGCCACATCCATACCGGATTCCTCCATTCCGTTCTAATGACTAGTTCGCTAACACTTGAGTAAGCAGCGCGACTAGCTCTGCCCGGGTACAAGGTTGTTCAGGCCGGAATGTATCGTCATCATAGCCCGATATCAGGCCCTCCAGCTTCAATTGCTTCAAGATCGGCGTCGCCCAGTAATCGGAAGCCACATCGGCAAAAGGAATATTCCCTCTCTGCTTCCCGCTGATTCCCAGTGCATTCGCTACCAGGACGGTCATCTCAACACGAGTGAGTTCCCGATCCGGCTGTACCGTGCCATCCGGATACCCCTGAACCACCCCGGCTTGAGCGCCTAGCGAAATCGAGTCATAGGCCCAATGAGAGCCCGGGAGATCCGCGAATTGCACGGACTTACGCTTGTTGTACCCGAACGCTCGAACGATCATGGTCACGGCTTCTGCTCTTGTTAAGGTTCGCTCCGGTCTGAATGTATAGTCCCCGAAGCCTTCAACGACATGACGATCACTCAGTTTCTGGATGGCAGATTGCGCCCAATGATCCCTTATATCGATGTACCCGCCAACCATCCGATCGATTTGGGCCGAAATCCGATACATTTGGTCCTGGAAGCCCATATTCGCGGTTAATTTCACGAAATATGTGCCCGGTATTAGTTGTTGTGTCAGTTCCACTCCCGATTGACCCCACGGATTCATCACTCCACTAACAAAGACGAGTGAACTGTTCAGTAATTCCATCCTCATGGTTCGATTACTTGGGATGTTATTCAACTGCAGACGCAGCAAGCTATCCTCGGCAACCGTGATTTTAAACCAATCCTGATCCTCTCGATCGCTTGCATCTATAATACCCTCTAGCTCATACTGATTGCCCAATAGTGTGGACTGGTAAGACTTATCATTCGGTTCATTCGGGTCAAGCATACGCATATCGTACAGAACCTCTAATGTGTAGGACCCGTTCACGGCATGGGTCGTCGTCTTATCAGCCAATATGTAGTACGTTCCCGGAAACACGTCCAAGCTGTAGGATTCAGGCTCCCCGTCTCCATTCTGGTCTAGAGTGACGAGCTTCTCCCCTTTCTTCTGAACCTTCAGAATGACATCCATCCGCTTCGTATCAGGCGTCAACCGCAAGGTAAGTGTTCCAGACTGCTCTACACGGATGGAATACCAATCCTGATCGTCCTCATGGTCGAAGGTTCCGACAATCGACTGGTACCGCGGTGCAAGCTGATAAGCTTTGTATTGCTTATCATTGTCCTCGAAGGGGTCGCTCCCGATTCGGAACGTGTTCGTTATTCGGTAAACCCAAGCCTTGTTCGACTTCCGCTCGATAGAACTCCATACAAAATCATTTTTGCCCTTCTTTACTGGGACATCTATCGTCTGGGAGGCCCCAAGCGAATAGGGGACACCCTCAGGATAATCCGATGAGTAATGCGTCCATCGCACATCAGATGGAGTCGGCTCATCTGCATTCAGTTTGAAACGAATTGTTCCATCATAAGGCACCTCTATTGAAAACCAATCCACATCTCGTCCATCTTTAAGCTCCCCCATCAACATCGTATTGAGTGGAAATGGCTTAGCAGTCGCCGGGGTTTCATTAGGCTCGTAAATGTCGGGTTGATGCAGCCCAGAAACGACGCGATCCACGCGCAGCAATCCGTATCCCGTATACATGTCCCAGCCTGGGTCGCCGATATCCTCTGCGGTTTGTCGGAGCAGATTGCGAATCTCGTATACCTTCATTCCCGGATTGCGGCTCCAAGCGAGTGCGGCCGCGGCCGCTACTTGAGGGGCAGCCATCGATGTGCCTTCGTTGAAATCATACTTACCGCCCGGTGCGGTCGTAAATACCGACCAAGGTGCCACCAGGTCAACTTCCGGGCCATAATTCGAGCGGTACTCGAATTGGTTGTTCGTACGCACACCGCCCACAGCCACCACGCTAGGATACGCAGCCGGGTATCGCACAACCTGCCCTTCGTCATTCCCCGTTGCTGCTACAAGCAGCACCCCCTTGTCTTCGGCATACTGAACGACTTCCTCAAGAAAAGGATCGTTACGCAGCAGTCCGACAGACAGCACGACGATTTTGGCACCATGATCAACGGCATATCGTATGCCTTCGCCAAGCTTGTCTTCGTCCCCTCTGCCGCTCGGTTCCAGTGCCTTGATGGGCATAATCTTCGCTTTCCAGAGCAGGCCGGTGATTCCTTTATTATTGTTACCCAGCGCAGCAATAACGCCCGCTACACTCGTACCATGCCCATTGTCGTCTCGCGGCGGCTGGTTACGCTGAATCAGATTCGTTCCGGGGACCAAGTTGTCTTTCAAATCCGGATGATCCAGATCTACGCCCGTGTCCACAAGCGCAATGATGATGGATTCGTTCTGGTTCACATGACTCCACGCTTCTTCGGCGTGAATTTGCTCCAAGTACTTTTGCCGGCTCAGAAGCGGATCACTCGGTTTGACAGCTGCTAGCTGCAGAGCTTGGTTCGCAATCAAATATTCGACTTTGTCCGAATGGCTCCATTTCTCCGCCCATTCCACTTCATCCACCCCAGAATTGGGCCGGACGATGATCAGACCCGACTGCGGATGAGATCTGACTATTTCGGTCGTTTCCATAAAACTCGGATCCGATTCACCTTTCCACTTCAACAGCCAAGTAGCGGAATTGGATCGATCTGGTGCAACTGCAGATGAAGTCACTTGATAAGCTAATAGATTGCCTAATAAAAGTAGGAGAAAGGCCAATAGAAGAAACGCCGGCCTATACGTTCGGTTGAGTGTCATAGATTAGGATTCCTTGCTGTAAAAAAAGATGAATGGCTACAAATTGAATCCTTTCTATTGTAACAAAGTTCCCTCCTAAAGTCTCATCATCGGTGGTATTCATCCAAATTTAAAACTTCTCGCAGCAAGGATAAACGCCTAACGGCGTCCATTGACGCCGTGCGTTTGCCGGGACGATGAACAATCAGCGAAGTTAATCATTCTGAATCGTCAAAAAGGACCCTCCGCTAATGCGGAGAGCCCCTGGCATCCATATCATGTTGCCCTTATTGGATAAAAAAGTCTAATGGTAAGCTGATGATTTTCTCAATCCAACCAATTACCACGTAAGGGAATAGCCCCATTGCCACTGTGGCCGCCGCGCAAATCCAAAGGGTGATAAGCGCAGGTACGGTCGACTTGAATTCCGATTCATTGTATGTTGATCGCATGAACATTTGCCGGATAATGCCGAAGTAGTAGTAAAACGAGACTACACTCGTTCCGATCAGGATAGCCGCAAGCCAATACTTATGCACTTGCAAGGTTCCTAGCAAAATGTACAGCTTTCCGAAGAAGCCTCCTGTAATAGGCAGCCCTGCCAACGATAGGATAAGGATCACGGTCGCTACGGCTGTAAGCGGTGCGCGGTAATACAATCCGGCGAAGGCAGAAATCTCTTCATTCTGTGTCGATTCACTTACCATCATGTACACCGCGATCATCCCGATGTTCATGAACACATAAGCGATCAAGTAGAAGAAGAACTCGGTGAAATTGGAATAGTGCACAATGCCATATTGCGTCGAGATCGGTACGAGCAAGTAGCCCGCATTGGCGATCCCGGAGTAGGCCAGCAATCGCTTCAAGCTCTTCTGCCGCAATGCAATGGCATTCCCGGCAATCATCGCGATAGCGGCCAGCACAGACAAGGACAGGAACACATCGCTGTGAATATCCGTCTGTAGAATGCTGCCGAGACCGAATACGCTATAGATGACTCGGAAGGTAAGTGCAAACCCGGCTGCTTTGGATACGACGGCCAGGAAGGCCGTAACTGGCGACGGCGCACCCTCGTACACATCCGGTGCCCACGTATGGAATGGCGCTGCGGCAATCTTGAACCCGAACCCTGCCAGCAATAGGAAGAACGCCAAGTATATTAAAGCTTTAAAGTCTGCGGAATGTTCCGAGATCGCTTGGTTGATTTCCACAATATTCGTAGACCCGCTAATCCCATATAGAAAGGACATCCCGTACAAGATGATCGCCGATGAAATACCGCCCTGTACGACATATTTAAAGGCGCCTTCATTGGAAGCCAGGTTCTTCTTGCGCATCCCTACCATGACATAAGACGTAATGCTAAGCAACTCCAGACCGACGAATAGCGTAATCAGATCACCTGAAGAAGCCATGATCATCGCCCCGACGACAGCTGGGAGGAACAAGTAATAGAATTCGCCTTTATGCTGAATCTCTTCGTCCTTGACGGAGCCGAGACTCATCAGCACGATCAATCCTGTCCCTACTAGAAGCAGCAGCTTGAACAGGTTGCCGAAATCGTCAATACGGTAACTCTGCCCCAGCAGTCGGATCGGCTCGGACGACCCGATCAACCCTGTCGCTTCATTCACAGGGTTGATCATCCGAATATCGAGGCCTACGAATACAGCCGAGACAACAATACCGACTAAGGCGCCCCACCCGATGATGTTACGGTTCACTCTGCTCGGCAGAAAGAGGTCGAGCAAGGAAAGAACAATCGCAAATATAACTAATATAAGCTCAGGCGCGAGAAGGGGCAAATCGGCCGCTGTCAATCGTTGTAGCTGGTCCATTGGTCTATCCCCCCACCTTTGCAATACTTTGTATCCATTGATCGAAGCCGCTGACGGTGTAGTGCAGCGTCTGACTCAGCACGGCCGGGTAAACCCCCAACAGAATGATGAAGGCGGACAATGTGATCATCGGCACCGCTTCAACCAATCGTGCATCCCTTAATTGGCGGAAAGATTCTGGAATCGGTCCATAACTGATCTTCAATATTCCTCGCAGCACGTACACCGCTGTGAGAATGATGCCAAGCGTACCGACGATCGTGATCGCTGGCATGCTGTCGAACAGCCCCAGGAACGCCAAGAATTCACTCACGAACCCGGACAGTAGCGGCAGTCCAAGCGATGCCATCCCTCCGACCATCAAGATGCCGCAGATGAACGGAAGTGAGGCGGCTAAGCCCCCCAGTTGCTCCACTTCGGTAGTCTGTGTGCGCTCATATAAGCTTCCGACAATCAAGAATAATAGCGCCGAGATCAATCCGTGAGAGATGAGCTGGAAGATGGCTCCCTGCATGCCAATTTCATTGAATGCCGCGATGCCAAGCAGCACAATTCCCATGTGACTGATACTCGAGTAAGCCAGGATGAGCTTGAAGTCCTTCTGTCGGAATGCCAGAATCGCCCCGTATAGGATGTTAATGACCCCGAGGACCGCGAGTCCAACCGCCCAACCTTTCGCCTGAGCGGGAAAGAGCAGGATGCCGTAACGGATCAATCCGTATGCCCCCATCTTGAGCAGAATGCCCGAGTGAATCATAACCACCGCAGGATGCGCTTCCTTATGCACCTTCAACATCCACGTATGGAACGGGAAGATAGGAAGCTTGATGCCGAATGCGACGAGCAGCATGAAGAACAACGACCATTTCATCGTATCGCTTAGGTAGAACGGATTGTCCGGAATAGTCTCTGCCGTAGCGTTCACGAAAGATTCTGTATCCTGGAACAAGTTCTTAGCGATAACATCGACGTTCCCGCTGTAAAAGAAATTCGTCCCTTGCTCTGTGTTCTCCATCGTAAACCCGGCTGTGTTCACAAGGATCAGGAAGGCTAACAGCATGATCGCCGAACCGATTCCGTTGTAGATCAGGAATTTGTTAGCCGCCTTCTCCCTGTTCGTGTAACCCCAAATCCCGATCAAGAAGAACATCGGAATGAGGGTCAGCTCGAAGAAGAGGAAGAAAAGGAATAAATCCCGGGCCATGAACACGCCGAACATCCCTACCTCCAGAATGAGGAACCAGATGTAGAAAGCTTTCCATCTTTTCTTCAAATGAACGGATGCAAGTGCAGCCATAGCGGTGACCAGTGCAGTTAAGAACACCAGCGGCAGCGACAATCCGTCCACAGACATCGTGTAATTGAACTCATAGAAAAACTCTTGAAGCGAGCTGATTTCCCCAACTTCCTTATTCAAAGGGACTTTGATCCAGTTCACTTCTTCTTTAAACTGCATTTCGTCCGTATCTTGCTTGAATCCCGAATACAAGATTCCTGAGAGGAGCAGCGGAATCAACGTAGCGATAATCGCAACCGTCTTCAGCGTGCGGCCCTTATGCTTCGGAATGAACAGTAGGACGAGAAGCCCTAATAGCGGCGAGAAGGTAATCATCGATAAGATAGGCCAGTTATCGAGCATGTTAGATGAACCTCCTTCCGACGAGCGCGAGCGTTAATAGTAGCAGCCCGATGAGCGTAATCAACCCATACGTTTGAACTTGGCCGTTCTGCAATCGAGAACCGACACGTCCTATTCCACCTACTGCGGAAGCAGACAGCTTAACTATTCCGTCGACAACGAATTCATCGAACAAATTCAGAACATTGCCGATCCCCTTGAGCGGCTTCACGAATATAGCCCCGTACAGCTCATCGACATAATATTTACGTTCTACCAGCTTGTGCAACCATGGGGCAGGCCCCGATATTATTTCCCTGGAAATACGATTCTTCATATAGATCATATAACCCAGCCCGATACCGAGTACGCCCACCAAGGTGGATAGAACCATAACGATGGCTGTTCCGTCGTGTTCGGCAACTTCTTTGCCTGTCAGCCATTCCCCGAACCATCCGTTGAATGGAGTCTGGACGAAGCCAGCACCTACTGCCAAGACGGCCAGTATGATTAGAGGTAAAGTCATCACACCAGGTGACTCATGTGCCTCCGTGTGTGTACGTGATTTGCCCATGAATACCAGGAAGAACAGTCGAGACATATAGAATGCCGTGAAAAACGCCGCGACCAGTCCGATGATGAATAGCCCCCAACGACCATCGTGATACGCTTCGGCTAATATCGCATCCTTGGACCAGAAGCCTGAGAACGGAGGAATTCCCGACAAAGCTAATGTTCCGATAGCAAATGTCCATGTTGTAATCTTCATCTTACGGGCAAGTCCGCCCATCTCATGAATGTTCTGCGTATGTACAGCATGAATGACACTACCTGCTCCTAGGAAGAGTAGAGCCTTGAAGAACGCATGTGTGAACAAGTGAAACATACCCGCAGTAACGGTAGTACTGATGCCTAGCGCCATCATCATGTAGCCGAGTTGACTGACCGTGGAGTACGCCAATATTCGTTTGATGTCATTCTGGGCAACACCGATTGTGGCTGCGAATATGGCTGTGAATGCACCCACGTAGGCTACGATGTCCAGCGCAATGGGCGAAGCCTGGAAGATGTCGAACGTTCGCGCTACCAAGTACACCCCAGCAGCAACCATCGTCGCAGCATGGATCAAGGCACTGATCGGTGTTGGACCTTCCATCGCGTCCGGCAACCAAGTATGCAGTGGGAACTGACCTGACTTCCCGACCGCTCCAATGAAGATCAGAACCGCAATCCAATTAATGATATGTTGTGGAATTTGCTGTTCGGACAGTGCATTGTGGATACTGTTAAAATCAAGCGAGTGGTTCGGCACGTACCAGAAGAGTAGAAGGATGGCTATAAACAAGCCCACATCGCCTATACGCGTCATGATGAACGCTTTTTTGGCCGCTGCCCGCGCTTCCGGCTTGAAGTACCAGAACCCGATTAATAGGAACGAGCCTAATCCAACAAGCTCCCAGAATATGTACAGTTCCAACAAATTCTCTGAGATGACCACGCCAAGCATGGCAAATGTAAACAGCGCCACATAGCTGAAAAAAACCGTCTTGCGGTCATCGCCTTGCATATACCCCTTGGAGTAAATGTTCACAAGCAGACTGACTAGCGAAACGATAAGCAGCATAAGCGCGTTGAGGTTGTTAATCTCAAATCCCATACGGATGGACACGTCGCCAACCTTGATCCATTCAAGCGCGTTCCATGAGTAGTTGTCTGCATGGCTCCCAAGCCGTTCAATCCACACCAGGAGCGACAGGACAAAGGAAGCGAGCGTCGCGATTATGCCCACGTAGGCGCCAAGCTCTCTCCACTGCCGGCCGATAGCCGTCAGCACTAGGAAGGCAGCCAGCGGGAACAGCGGAATGAGCCACGCTAATTGTGAGTAGGATTCCATTGCTTAATTCCTCCTTAAGACTTTTCGGAGCAAGGTA
Source organism: Paenibacillus sp. P4_E11 (assembly GCF_056401635.1). NCBI lineage: Bacteria > Bacillati > Bacillota > Bacilli > Caryophanales > Paenibacillaceae > Paenibacillus > Paenibacillus sp. P4_E11. The sequence continues at coordinate 22,612 of NZ_JBFUIX010000034.1, forward strand.
ACAAGCTCGATTCGGAGCTTTCGCAGAGCCAAGTCACTTCTTCAACAAATTCATTTCCGTGACATCGCTCGTTCCTTTATTCCGATACAACGAAACCAATATCGCAATGCCGATTGCCGCTTCGGCTGCCGCCACAGACATGTTGAACAAGGAGAAGATTTGACCGGTTAGTGAAGGATTCACGCCCATCTTCGCGAATGCCACCATGTTCAAATTGACTGCGTTCAACATGAGCTCGATGGACAGCAGGACGATAACGGCATTCCTCTTGGACAACGCCCCATATAACCCGATACAGAACAAGATTGCAGCCAACGTTAAGTACGGTAGAATCGAATCGCTCATCGCTTAATCCTCCTCCCGCTTGGCCAACACAATGGCGCCTATGAAGGCAACCGTCAAGAGCACCGAGATGAGCTCGAACGGAATCACATATTTGTTAAATAATAGCTTCCCGATCTCAAGCGTATTGTCCTCGATTTGCGGGAATTCGGCCGTTGGAAATGTCGTTTGTTGCACCGCATAGAAGATTACACCGAACAACGCAAGCACACCCAAAGCCAGCAGCACTTCATGAGCGGGTCGCTTGGGTCCTTCTTCTTCACGCTTGTGCTGGGTCATCATAATCCCGAAGATCATCAGGATCGATATCGCTCCGGCATAGATCAGAATCTGCACAAAGGCCAGGAATTCCGCTTGCAGCAATACGTAGAGTCCAGCCAAACTGATAAAGGTGACCGCGAGCGCCACGACCATATGGACGACCTTCGTAAAGCTGATCATGAAGATGGCCCCGCCAATCGCGAACAAAGCGAATATGAAGAACCCGATATTAGCTCCGCTGGAGAAAAACTCGACTAAATTATCCAGCATCCTTCTTCGCTCCTCCCTTAGGTACAGGCACCGTGTTTTCCTTGCGAATGTTCGTGTTGTTGTCGTGCAGCCATTCCATATTCTTAAACAAATCATCACGGCTGTAGCTCGCCAGCTCGAAGTTGTTCGTCATCACGATCGCCTCTGTCGGACAAACTTCCGTGCACAGGTCGCATAAGATACAAATCTCGAAATTAATGTCGTAGGTTTCGATCACAAGCTTGACCTTGCTCTCAGGATCCGGATTCTTCTTCCCCGTCAGTGTAATACATTCTGTCGGGCACACACGTACACACTGGTTGCACACGATGCATTTCTCTGGATCAAAGTATTGAATGCCCCGAAACCGGTCAGGCAATTGCAAAGGTACGTCCGGGTATCCGTACGTCACTTTCTTTTGCGTCATCGTCTTTAATGTAAGCCCAAGCCCTTTGATAATGCCTTTCATCCGATATTCACCCCAGTCGTCATTGGATTCATCGCATTAACTCCAGTACGATGGCCGATAGAAACACGTTCACCAAAGCCAATGGCAGCAGCACTTTCCAGCCGATTCCCATCAACTGATCCACACGAACACGGGGAAGTGTCGCCCGCAGCCAGAACAAGAAGAAGACGAAGAACGAGAACTTCAACAGGAACCAGATAATACCCGGAATAAAATCCAGGAATGGGAATGGCGCATACCACCCGCCGAAGAACAAGATTGTAGTTAGTGCCGCAATGGCGAACACATAGACGTACTCCGCCAACATGAAGAAGGCGAACCGGAATCCGCTATACTCCACATGGTAACCGGCAACCAATTCCGATTCTGCTTCCGGCAAGTCAAATGGCGTACGATTCAGCTCGGAGACGGCTGCAATGACGAACACGACCAAGCCGAGAATTTGCGGCAGGAAGTTCCAGTCCCAGAACCAGCCTTGCTGCGCTTCGACAATTTTGCGCAGATTCAAGCTGCCTGTCATGAGAATGACCCCAATAACAGAGATGACTAGGGGGATTTCATAACTGACCATTTGCGCAGCGGAACGCATCCCGCCGAGCAGCGAATATTTGTTATTAGAAGCCCAGCCGCCAATTACAATACCGATTGTCGAGATGCTGGACAACGCTGCATAATAGAGCAGCCCTACGTTCAGATCGGCAAACTGCCAAGCCGACGTGAACGGGAACGTAGCCAGTACCACGAACGACGGCACGAACGTAATGATCGGCGCGAGGATGAAGAGCTCGCGTTCCGCCTGACGTGGGATCGTATCTTCCTTAATAAGCAGCTTCAGTACGTCAGCTACGGATTGCAACAAGCCCAATGGCCCCGTACGGTTCGGACCGATCCGGAACTGCATCCAGCCGATGACCTTGCGTTCGAAGTAAATCGCATACGTAACGAAACCGAGTACGAGCAGCAGCATAAGCACGCCGAGAGAAAGCATAATGCCGAAGTTCGCCCATGTCAGATTTTCCTCAAGCATGGTCAGCATTAGCAATCCACCTCCCCAAGAACGATGTCAATGCCGCCCAGTATCGTAATCAAGTTCGTCATCGATTGTCCGACTAGCAGTTTCGGTAATATTTGCAGATTAATGAATGAAGGTCTTCTGAATTTCAACCGGTACGGCTTATCTTTCCCCTTGGATACGATATGGCAGCCGATTTCTCCACGTGGAGACTCGATCCGTACATACACTTCTCCTTCAGGCGCACGAAGCACCCGCGGAGCTTTTCCCATAATGTCGCCTTCGCCCGGGAACTGTTCCACCGCTTGCTCCAGAATGCGAAGCGACTGATGAATCTCTTCCAAGCGCACTAGATAACGGTCGTAACAATCCCCCGTCTTGCCTACTGGCACATCGAACTCGAAACGATCATAGATGCTGTATGGCTGGTCCTTACGTAAGTCCCACTTTACGCCGGTAGAACGCAAGTTCGCTCCGCTAAGACCATAATCGATCGCCGTCTGTGCATCATACCTGCCAACACCCTTAATCCGCCCCAGGAAAATCTCGTTGCCGCTTACGAGTGTGTCGTACTCTTTCAATTTCTCCCTCATATAAGGGATGAACTTGCGCACTTTCTCAATCCAACCTTCGGGAGCATCCCACTTCACGCCGCCAACCCGCATATAGTTGTAGGTAAGGCGCGCGCCGCATAGCTCGTTAAACAGATCGATAATGATCTCTCTGTCGCGGAAGGCGAATAGAAAGGGACTCATCGCCCCGATATCGAGTAAGTAAGTTCCCCACCAGACCATGTGGCTGGCAACGCGCTGCAGCTCCATCACGATGAGGCGCAAATATTGGGCGCGCTCCGGGATTTCCAACTGCATCAACGTCTCTACCGCATGCACGAGAACATAATTATTCGTCATAGCCGACACGTAATCCATCCGGTCGGTATACGGGATAATCTGCGTATAGTTTAAATCCTCGGCCAGCTTCTCTGTCCCGCGGTGCAAGTACCCGACGACCGGCGTGGCTTCGGTAATGACTTCTCCATCCAGCTTGACGATTATCCGAAACACGCCGTGCGTGCTGGGATGCTGTGGCCCCACGTTAAGCAGCAGTTCTTCAGTACGAATCAACGGTCACACCTCCGGATCAATCGGTTCATAATCTTTGCGCAGCGGGTGACCGACCCAGTCGTCCGGCAGCATAATTCTCCGCATATCGGGATGACCTGGGAAATCGATGCCGAGCAAATCGTATACTTCCCGTTCTTGCCAATTGGCCGTTTCCCAGACAGGCGTTACGGATGGTACAGACGGTTCGTTGCGATCCGTCTTCACTTTCACACAATAGTCTTGTTTTTTGTCAAGGGAGATCAAATAAACGACGACTTCCATATAAGTCTCGTAGTCCACACCCGACAAATTTCGCAAGTAATTCAGTGACAATTCCTCATTGTCCCTTAGGAAAAGCGCAGTCTGCGCCCAGTCCTCACCTCTGATGCTGAGCACCGGCAGATCACGATCTCGCTCATTAATGAAGGCTTCGACGACCGCTTCTGCGGAGACATGCTCACGAATCAGTTGAACAGCCCGGTCCAAGAGGGGTTGTTTCGGTGAAGGCGGCTTCGGTTCAGCAGGTGTTCCATCACCGGCTCCCTCAGTTTTCCCTGCTCGGGCAGCCGCACGAGCAGCACGAGCCTCGGCCGCAGCCTTCGCCTTAGCTTCCTTCTCCGCATCAGCATCGCCTTCGCCACCGCCCACTACTGGTGCTGGAGCCGCAGCCGCGTCAGGAGCTTGGCCCGCTGCGGCCGCCCTTGCTTCGCGAGCCGCGGCTCGCGCTGCTCTGGCTTCAGCGGCAGCCTTCTCCTTCGCTTCCTTCTCCGCATCGGCGTCGCCAGCGCTCTCTTGAGCCGCAGCTGGTGCGGCCGAAGTTGTCTCTGTAGCCGGAGCTGGCGCCGAAGATTCCTTTATTCCAGCGGAATCTGACGCTTGGGTCGTATCCGTATTAGAGGTGGTAGTGTTTGCGCTTTCTTCATTACGTCCATTCGACTCGTCGCTCATCGGTGGATCACCTTCTTCCCCGTCTTCGCTTCGTATCGAATTTTCTCTTGAAGCTTATTGATCCCATAGATCAGAGCAGCTGGGTTAGGTGGACATCCCGGAATGTATACATCGACCGGAACGATCTGGTCTACCCCTTTCACAACTGCATAAGACCGTATGTACGGACCTCCAGCTGTTGCACAAGACCCCATGGCAATGACCCATTTGGGCTCAGGCATCTGATCATACAACCTGCGTAAGAGAGGCGCCATCTTCTTCGTTACCGTACCGGATACAATCATGACATCGGACTGACGCGGTGAAGTTCGGAATATAACACCGAAGCGGTCAAGGTCATAGTGCGCAGCACCCGTTCCCATCATCTCAATCGCACAACACGCCAACCCGAACGTCAGCGGCCATAATGAACTGCTTCTTGCCCAGCCCTTGATTTGATCTAATGTGGTCGTAAGCACATTGCGTTCCAACTCTTGTTGCTCGTCTAACTGGATTGACTCTAAATGGAAGTCCATTGCAGCACCTTCTTCTTCCAAGCATAGATTAGACCGACTACAAGCAGGACTACAAAAATTAGCATCTCCACAAGTGCAAATAGCCCAAGTTGGTTGTAAGCAACCGCCCATGGGTACAGGAACACTGTTTCCACATCAAAAATAACGAACATTAATGCAAACAAATAGTAACGGATGTTAAACCGAATGTGACTGTCGCCAATCGGCACGTTCCCGCTCTCGTATGTCGTTTGTTTCTCTTCGGTCGGCTTGTGGGGACGAAGCCAACTACCCACAGTCAGAGCCACAATGGGAAGCAAAATCCCCAAAGCTAGAAAGATGGCAACAAAGACATAATTGTTTGTGTAAACCGCCATACCATCGCCTCCGGCACACATTTTTCTTTTATATGGTGCGGCCTTTCCTAATAAACACCCACACAATTATATCAAAAGCCCCTAGAAACGTCTATGCACATCTTGCAGCGCCAAAGTGCTGTTACAACCTCCCGTCTATTCATTTACAAGATCCGACATATTCATACAAAAACAACCCCACAAGAAAAAAAAGAAGCAAAGGACTAATCCCTTTGCTTCTTGATACTTTCTTATCCTCTGGACCTAACGTCCAAACGGTTCATAGCTCGCTGAAGTGCCAATTCGGCACGACGGAAATCCGTCTCATCCTGCTTGCTGCCGAGCCGTTTCTCAGCACGTTCCTTAGCCGATCTTGCACGATCGACATCGATATCGCCTGGCAGTTCGGCGGATTCGGCCAGAATGACGACCTTGTCCTTACGAACTTCCATGAAACCACCATTCACTGCCATCGTTTCTGTAGTCCCGCCTCGTTTAATCGAGATCGGAGCTATCTTGAGCGGAGTGACGAGTGGAATGTGGTGAGGCAGAATACCGAGTTCCCCGGAAGTGCCTTTTACGCTGACCATATCCACATCCTGAGCATAAACAATACGCTCAGGCGTTACCACTTCCAATAAAAAAGTACTCACGCTAATTCCTCCCCGGAATTACTTCATGCTCTTTGCTTTTTCCACAGCTTCTTCGATCGTTCCTACGAACAAGAAAGCGGCTTCCGGCAAATCGTCATGCTTGCCTTCCAGAATTTCCTTGAAGCTGCGAACGGTGTCCTTAACCGGTACGTATTGTCCCGGGAAACCATTGAACTGTTCGGCAACGTGGAACGCTTGGGACAAGAAACGTTGGATTTTACGGGCACGAAGTACGATCACTTTATCGTCATCAGACAATTCGTCCATCCCTAGAATCGCAATAATATCTTGAAGCTCTTTGTAGCGCTGAAGAATTTTCTTAACGCCTTGAGCGACATTGTAGTGTTCTTCACCAACGATGTCCGGTTGCAGCAAGCGGGAGCTCGATGCCAATGGATCAACCGCTGGGTAAATACCCATCTCGGAGATTTTACGCTCCAAGTTCGTTGTAGCGTCCAAGTGAGCAAACGTTGTTGCCGGAGCTGGATCCGTGTAATCATCCGCCGGAACGTAGATCGCTTGAATAGAAGTTACGGAACCTTTCTTCGTCGACGTGATCCGCTCTTGCAGACCGCCCATCTCCGTAGCAAGCGTTGGTTGGTAACCTACCGCGGAAGGCATACGGCCTAACAAAGCGGAAACCTCGGAACCAGCTTGGGTGAAACGGAAGATGTTGTCAACGAACAACAGAACGTCTTTACCTTCGGTATCACGGAAATACTCAGCCATCGTCAACCCAGTCAAGGCAACGCGTTGACGTGCGCCTGGAGGCTCGTTCATTTGACCGAATACCATCGCAGTTTTGCTGATAACGCCGGAATCCTTCATCTCGTGATACAAGTCGTTTCCTTCACGAGTCCGTTCCCCTACGCCTGCGAATACGGAGATACCGCCGTGCTCTTGTGCGATGTTGTTAATCAGCTCTTGAATCAATACGGTTTTACCTACACCCGCACCACCGAAGAGACCGATCTTACCACCCTTCGCATATGGGGCCAGCAAGTCTACGACCTTAATACCTGTCTCGAGAATTTCCGCTTGCACGGACAACTCGTCGAATGCAGGAGCTTGTCTGTGAATCGGATTCACGACAGTTCTTGACACTTCGCCAGCATTATCGATCGGCTCACCAAGTACGTTGAACACGCGACCCAGTGTAGCTTCACCAACTGGTACGCTGATCGGAACGCCAAGGTCAACAGCTTCCGTCCCACGAACAAGACCATCCGTGGAAGACATAGCTACGCAGCGTGCTACGTTGTCGCCCAAGTGAACCGCTACTTCAACCGTGAGGTTGATTGCAGGTTCGTTCGGGCCTTGCGACGGCTTTTCAATTTTAACCGCATTATAAATTTGAGGCAGGTTACCTTTATCGAATTCGATATCGACAACAGGTCCCGTTACCTGCAATACGCGTCCCTTGTTCATTTTGTTTCCTCCTACAAACTTTTTGAAGAAAAGATAATCTTATGACTGAGCGCTAGCCCCAGCCACAATCTCAGAAATTTCCTGCGTAATGGCAGCTTGTCGAGCACGGTTGTATACCAAGGTTAGGCGGGAAATCATATCGGTAGCATTTCGGGTTGCATTCCCCATTGCCGTCATCTTGGCGCCGAATTCGCTTGCTTTGCCTTCCAACAATGCACTGAAAATTAACGTTTCCGCGTACTTCGGCAGCAGTACATCCAATACTTCTTCCGGTGAAGGTTCGTATTCGTAGTTCGCTCCGACAGCAGTCGTATTGCTGCCTGTCACTTCCAAAGGAAGCAGACGGTTCAAAACCGGCTCTTGGGAAATGGCATTGTGAAATTTGTTGTACACGATGTAGAGCTCATCATAAGCACCTGTAGTGTAGTTGCTGACTGCTCTGGAAGCCAGTTCTTTAATATCTGCGAACCGAGGCGCATCCGAGAGTCCGGTTACTTCGTCCAAGACAGGCATGTTGCGCTTCTTGAAGAAGTCACGGCCTTTACGGCCCACAACCATCAACACATATTCATTGCTGGACTTATGATTCTCACGAATCGTCTGCATTAATTTACGCAGCAGGTTGGAGTTGTAACCCCCAGCCAGCCCCCGGTCGGAGGTGATGACCAGATATCCGGTCTTCTTGATTTCGCGTGAAATCAGAATCGGATTCTTGATTCCTTTCGTACCGGAAGCGATGCTGGACACAACTTCCTTGATCTTCTCAGCGTACGGACGAGCCGCTTGCGCAGCTTCTTGGGAGCGTCGCAGCTTGGCAGCTGCAACCATTTCCATCGCTTTTGTAATTTGTTTCGTATTTTGAACGCTCTTGATCTGGCGTTTAATGTCGCGCATTCCTTTAGCCATGCATTTCACCTCCACAAACTTTCCAACGGAAAGTTTAACATCGTAAGCAGCGAACAAGCTTAGCTTGCCGAAAGCGGATGCTTATGTCACATCCGCTTACACAAACCGGTTTATCCATTAAACCGATGGAGCGAAGCCCTTCTTGAACTTCTCGATCGCTTCCACCAATGTCTTCTCGTTGTCACCTTGCAAGTCTTTGGTTTCCCGAATTGTAGCATAGATCTGCGGGAAGTTCGCGTCGACATAGACAAGGAATTCGCGGTCAAAACGAAGTACGTCTTGAACTGGAATATCGTCCAAGTGTCCTCTTACGACTGTGAAAATGCTGACAACTTGCTTCTCAACCGGCAAAGGCTGGTTGTTAGGCTGTTTCAGAATTTCAAGCGTACGTTGACCACGGTTCAATCGGGCAAGCGTGCTCTTATCCAAGTCGGAACCGAATTGGGCAAAGGCAGCCAACTCACGGTATTGCGCCAAATCAAGCTTCAAGGAACCGGATACCCGCTTCATCGCTTTGATCTGCGCGGAACCGCCTACGCGGGATACAGAGATACCGACGTTGATCGCTGGACGTTGTCCGGCGTTGAACAAGTCGGACTCCAGGAAGATCTGGCCATCCGTAATCGAAATTACGTTAGTAGGAATGTAAGCCGATACGTCGGAAGCTTGAGTCTCGATGAATGGCAGAGCCGTCAAGGAACCGCCGCCGAGGTCATCATTCAGCTTCGCTGCACGCTCAAGCAAACGGGAGTGCAAGTAGAATACGTCGCCCGGATAAGCTTCCCGGCCCGGAGGACGTCTGAGGAGCAAGGACAACTCCCGGTAGGCTGCAGCTTGCTTGGACAAGTCATCATAGATGATCAGCGCATGCTTGCCGCCGTACATGAAGTATTCGCCCATTGCTGCACCGGCATAAGGAGCCAGGAACAACAACGGAGAAGGCTCGGAAGCGCCTGCGGTAACGACGATTGTGTAATCCAATGCGCCATTACGACGCAACGTTTCCACAACGTTAGCCACCGTGGATTGCTTTTGACCGATTGCAACGTAGATACAAATAACGCCGTTGCCTTTTTGGTTAATGATCGTGTCGAGCGCGATCGAAGTTTTACCAGTTTGACGGTCACCAATGATAAGCTCACGTTGACCGCGGCCGATTGGAACCATGGCATCAATCGCTTTGATCCCGGTCTGCATCGGTTCGTGAACCGATTTCCGGTCGATAACGCCTGGTGCGTTAGCTTCTACCGGACGGAAGTGAGGCGTGTCGATTGGGCCTTTGCCATCCACAGGAATACCAAGGGCATTCACTACGCGGCCTAACAAGGCTTCGCCTACCGGCACTTCCATGATGCGGCCTGTACGTTTCACTTGGTCGCCTTCACGGATGTCCGTGTACGGGCCCAAGATAACGATACCGACATTGTCTTCCTCCAGGTTAAGCGCCATCCCTACAACGCCATTGGCGAATTCGAGAAGTTCGCCGGCCATTACGTTCTCCAGACCATGAGCGCGGGCAATCCCGTCACCCACCTGAATTACGGTACCAACATCAACGACTTGAATGTCGGATTGATATTGTTCAATTTGCTTTTTAATCAGCGTGCTGATTTCTTCAGGTCTGATACTCAACGAACCTCACCCCTAACTTTTTTGCTTGGCATATGCTTTCGAAATGCGTTTCCACGAAACGCTTAAGTTTATGCTTTCGATGTGCGTTTCTTCGAAACGCTAGGTTTATGCTTCCGAAGTGCGTTTCTTCAAAACGCTTAGACGCTTAGCTTTTGTTGGAAACGCTGAAGCTTTCCAGACAAGCTTCCATCGTATAAACGATCTCCGATGCGAACTTGGATACCGCCGAGCAGGCTGCGGTTCACCACGTTCTCAACGCGGATCTGCTTGCCTGTCAGTTGACCAAATTGTTCAGCGATCTGTTGTGATTCCTCTGCCGTGAGCGGATAGGCGCTAACTACAGTTGCATTAGCTTGACCCAATGCTTCATTGGCCACTTTCACATAACTATCTACAAGATCCTCGAGTACGGATTCTCTTCTTCGTTCCACTAGTAGTTGCAAGGTGTTCAATACGGCCGCGGACACTTTTCCTTCAAACGCTTGTTTCAACAACCCAAGCTTGTCGGCAGTGGAGATGTTCGGATGTTCAAGCAGTTTCCCGTAGTCAGCGTTCTCACGAATCACTTGCAGGATTCCCTTGAGCTCTTCCTCCACCTGCGCCACAATGCTTTGCTGAGAGGCCACTTCAAACAGTGCCTTCGCGTAACGTTTGGCTACGATCGTTTCCCTGCTCATACATTGCCCCCTACCTGTTTCAGGTATTGGTCAATTAATTCCTGCTGCGATTTCTCATCTACTTGCTTGTCAATAATCTTAGATGCAATCATGACAGACATGGCGCCCACTTGACCGCGCAATGCGGCAACGGCCTTATTCTTCTCACTCTCGATGTCTTTCAATGCGTCATTCTTAATGCGGTTCGCTTCATCCTTAGCTTGCGTCAGAATATCGTCCGCTTGGCGCACACTTGTTACTTTCGCTTGCTCGATCAAGTCGTAAGCATCCTTACGAGCCGATTGAATCGCTTGCTTCTGCTCTTCGAGCAATCGCAAGGCTTCTGTACGGCTGTTCTCAGCGGATTGCATTTGATCTTTGATTTGCGCGGAGCGCTGCTCCATGATCCCGAACAACGGACCGAACGCATATTTATTAAGCAACACATACAAGACTATAATCGCGATGAACGCGAATACAAACGACTCCCAATGCAATGCCATTACAATTCACTCCCTCCTGAACAACTGATAGCCAATGCTGCCCGATTCAAAACGAAGGCGCGGACGGCATAGGGCCTTCCCCGCCTAAACGTCATATTTCCTTACGCGCCGAAGTACAACAGGAAGCCCAAGACTACGCCAATGATCGGAACAACCTCAACGATACCAACCCCGATGAACATAGTTGTTTGAAGAGTACCACGAAGCTCTGGTTGACGAGCAATACCTTCTACTGTCTTGCTTACGATCATACCGTTACCAATACCTGCGCCCAATGCGCCTAAACCGATTGCCAAAGCAGCTGCTAGAAATTCCATTTGTAAATCCTCCCTAATCTCAATTAATATATTTGGTTTATATGCTTTCATCTCGCCAGAACATATGGAGCCGCCCAGGCTGAGTTTGGATCCACTACTTAGTGATGTTCTTCATGTACAGTAGCACTGGAGATGTAAACCATTGTAAGAATTGTGAACAAGAACGCCTGAATCGCGCCCACAAATACACTGAATCCCTGCCATGCTACCATAAGCGGAATCCCGTACCAACCTGCCATAGTAATAGTTGCAATTAGTACTTCTCCCGCAAAAATATTAGCGTAAAGCCGTAGCGACAGCGTTAGCGGCTTGGCTAATGTCTCAATGATGTTGAGCGGGAAGAAAAACCAGTATGGCTTAAAATAATGCTGAAGGTAGTGCTTGGTATTAAGCTTCAAGCCTAGGATGTGGACCGTCAAGAAAACAAGTACGGCTAACGCTGCGGTTACATTTATGTCTGCCGTCGGCGATTTCCACCAAACAACCTCTGCAGCATGATGCCCTTTGTCGTGCGCCTTTTGAATCGTTTCTTCAGATACAACCGTGTGCCCGAACAATTCAAGCGGCTTCTCATGTTCGGTTACAACCGCGAATGGCAGACCCAGCAAGTTCCCAACGAAGATAAACATAATCAGCGTCATCCCGAGCGAGACAAACATTTTTGCTTTCTTCAGCGGCATCGTGCTGGCAACCAGATTGTGCACAAAATCGACTACCCACTCTAGGAAATTTTGCAGCTTCGACGGGTTGTTGACCGACAAATTCCGCACTGACAACAGAGCCAGAAGCAATACAATAACGAATGTTACCGTAATCGTAAGGAATGTCGAGATGTCAATATTCAATCCGCCGATCTCAAGCATAGGAAAATCATGCATCGATAAGTTTCACCCCTTTCCAGCAAATCAAATATCATTTCGGTTGGACCAACGAGACAAGATCCCCCATACAAGTATTGCCGCAGCGCTGTAAAATAACCCAATTATTGTGGGCGCCAGATCGACTTGATCGGACTTCATCGCAAACATAACGGCTAGAATCGCGGTAGAGACTCTTGTCAAAAAGCCAAGATTGAATCGTTTCCGGGTTCCTTCCACAACTAACGTGGACATTTGCCCGATTTTCTTGCTTAAGTACCAGGAATTCACTAGACTCACTAGCATCCCCAATAGCAGCCCAGCAATTACAGGGCGCAGTTGGGGGAGAAACAACCATAGAAGGAGTCCAATAGAGATTAGCCACAGAGACAGTCTGTAAATCGGTTTCATATAATGGGATGGATTGTTCATTTGGAATCCTTTACATAGAACCGAATCAAAACCACGACGCTAACGATTCCCACGAACAAGCCAACAAGCGTTCCGATTGCACGGTACTTCTGTTCACCCGTTCGGTCGCTTAACCAGCTCCCTCCCCAATAGCCCAACAAAATACAAAGGGCTATATCGACGCCAGCCGCTCCTAACAAACCGGCCGCTCTCCAAGGATTATCATTGGATTTACGTTTGTGCATACAATCTCTCCTAAGAATCCTCACTAATTGTATCGAAGCTGGACAATGTTTGTCAATTCTAATAAATTCAAACATTGTGTGAACGACTTCTCAACAATGCCTTACGGCACAACGGCTCTCGGCTTTTGAGAAGCAAACACCATACAGTGGTACTGTTTGGTTTTAATTGCATAAGTCGACATCGTTCGCGAGCTTAAGTCGTGAACGGTGCCGGTTTTTCACTAATTCGTCCAAAATGATGCAAAATCCCTTGCACAATTCGGCTGGATGCTTGTCCATCGCCGTAAGGATTGGCCGCCCTGCTCATCTTCCCATAGGCATCCTCATCCGTCAGCAGCGTCTTGGCTCTACTGTAGATCAGCTCTTCATCGGTTCCGACTAACTCTAGCGTGCCGGCATCGATGCCCTCTGGACGCTCCGTCGTATCGCGAAGCACCAACACAGGGATGCCGAAGGATGGTGCTTCTTCCTGAATGCCGCCCGAGTCGGTCAAGATCAAGTGGGTGCGCGGGAAGAAGTTGTACATGTCCACCAAGTCCAGCGGTGCCATGAGCTTGATTCGAGAATGACCACCCAACATCTCATGGGCGGGACCTTCGACCGCAGGGTTAGGATGAACAGGATAGACAACGACAATATCTTCGAACTCCTCAACCAAGCGTTTAACTGCCTTGAATATGTTACGATGCGGTTCACCAAAATTCTCACGACGATGGGCGGTCATGAGTACGAGGCGACGAGCGCCGACCCAATCGAGAACGGGGTGGTCATAACTGTCCCTCGTCACATATCGAGCGACATCGGTTGCCGTGTTCCCTGTAATATAAATAGCCGACTCCGACTTGTTCTCCCGGCGCAGGTTGTTTGCCGACCAGTTAGTTGGCGCAAAATGAACGTCAGCGATGACACCCGTCATTTGGCGGTTCATCTCTTCCGGGTAAGGCGAATACTTGTTCCACGTGCGCAATCCGGCCTCTACATGTCCTACAGCAATCTTCTGCATGAAGGCGGCGTAACTCGCTACGAACGTTGTGCTTGTATCTCCATGCACGAGGACCATATCTGGCTTCGCTTCGCGGAACACGGGCTCCAAGTCTTGCAGCATCCGAATCGTAAGTTCGTTCACCGTCTGGCCTGCCTTCATCACATTGAGATCGTAGTCAGGCTTGACCTTAAACACATCCAGCACTTGATCGAGCATTTCTCGGTGCTGGGCGGTTACGCATACGATCGAATCGATTTGCTCTGAGTATTTCTCCAGCTCAAGTACGAGCGGGGCCATCTTAACGGCTTCCGGTCTTGTTCCGAATATGGTCATGATTTTAAGGCGATTCATCGTTCTCTCTCCCTCTCCCTGTACGAATGCATCTATTCGTGATTCCGTATTCGTTATTTCGTGCCGAACAGTCTGTCCCCTGCGTCCCCTAGACCAGGAACAATGTAGCCATGATCATTCAGGTAATCGTCGATGGCTGCAACGTAAATGTCCACATCGGGATGAACCTGCTGCACCGCAGCAATCCCTTCCGGAGCGGCAATCAGGCACATCAGCTTGATCTGACTGCAATTGCGGTTCTTCAGCGCCTCAATCGCGGCAATCGCTGACCCACCAGTAGCCAGCATAGGATCGATAACAATGAGCTCCCGCTCCTGTACGTCAGTTGGCAGCTTAACGTAATACTCAACAGGCTCTAGCGTCTCCGGATCGCGGTATAGCCCGACGTGACCGACCTTCGCGGCTGGAATAAGCTTCAGGATGCCGTCCACCATCCCTAGCCCAGCACGAAGAATGGGAATAAGACCGAGCATGCGACCCGAGATGATCCGACATTCAGCCAGGCTGACCGGTGTCTTCACTTCCACGCGCTCGAGCGGAATGTCCCTTGTAATTTCGTACGCCATCAAAGTGGCCACTTCGTCCACGAGATCGCGGAAATCCTTGGTCGTCGTATTCTCATCACGTATGTATGTGAGCTTATGTTGGATTAAAGGATGATCACATACGAATACTTTGCTCATGTGGGCGTTCCTCCTAAACTTTATCGGACACTCAAACACCCGTCCTATTATATCATTGTATTTTACGGGTTGCACGATACATTTACGGATGAAATTGTTGGCACTTCTCCACTTCCGTTGCCCGCTTCCATTTAACGCGATATACTAGGGAAAGCTTTTATCCATTCGCTTCCTAAACGCTAAAAGGAGTACTTGCCTCATGTCTGACTTGCCTCTCGTGGAGATTGCTTATCAGGAAATTCGTCAAAAACTGTTGAATGCCGAATATTTGCCCGGAAATCTGCTTTCCGAAAGCGAACTCGCAAGCGGGCTGAATATGAGCCGTACACCGATCCGGGCGGCCATCGCCCAGCTTGAGAAGGAAGGGTTCGTCGAAACGCTCAAAAAACGCGGCATTCTCGTAAAAGAAATCGACATCAAAGAGTTGTACGATATTTTCGACCTTATGACAGCCTTATATTTTTATGCCCTGGACGTCACGGAGCAGCATCAATATGAAATTGATTTGGATACGATGAAGCTCTATCTCGACAAGTTGATCGAAGCGAGCGAGCAAAAGCGGTACCGGGACTATTACGAGAACGGCCTCCTGTTCATGAACACCATTCTCGCCACCATCGACAACCGGTGCATCCAGCAAACTTTCGATACGTACAAGGATAAACTGTTGTTTTTTGTCGTCGCGCATCGATCCATCAAAGGCACGAACCGCCCCTATACGGGCAAGAAGCTGTACGCGGACATCTACAGACTGCTAACTGAGGGTAACTTCAAAGAGGCGAAGAAAGCGATTCTGGAGTCCAAGTGGAATGTCCGGGAAGAGCTAATAAGAAGCGGTTAATTAGAATGGTTTGTTCAAGCAGAGACTTTTCATGATTTCATGAGAAGTCTTTTTTTTGTTTACGATTCAGAAAGTATAACTCCGCTGATTGTTCATCGTCTCGGAAAACGCACGGCGTCAAAAGGACGCCGTTAGGCGTTTATCCTTGCCCCGTAACATTTACAAAACCTCAAAGCCTGCTTAACACTCATCTTACATACAAGATGCATAATTCTTGTATACAAGATTGTTCTTGTACAAAACCATTTCATATCCCATGGAGGCGCAAATCAATGGAAACCGTAAAATTCATTCACATTACCGACACTCATCTGAACGCACCGGACAAAGAAGCTCCTTTCGCTAAGCTCCACGTCGCAGACAAAGTAAAGCAAGTGTTCGGGCATATTCACCAATCCGGCATCGCGCCTTCCTTTGTTCTGATAACCGGAGACTTGGCGCATGAAGGCGATGCGGAAGATTACGCCTATATCCGCTCGCTTCTCGATGAATGTTCGGCACAAGTCGGTGCTCCCGTCTTCGTCATCCTCGGAAACCACGATCACCGGTCGGCCTTTCGCGAAGGTTATCTCGGCGAGACGCCTTCCGAACAAGCGTACTACTACTCCCATACGATCGCTGGACTGCGATTGATCGGATTGAACTCACAAGCACCCGGCAAACACAGCGGTACGATCGATGACCAACAACTGACCTGGCTCGCCGAGCAGCTGCAAACCCCTGCTCCGATCGGTACGATTGTCGCCGTTCACCACCCGCTGCTGAACATTAACGGAATGGCGGCCGATCATCTCCTTACCAATATGGAGGAAGTCGGACAAGTTCTGCACCAAACGGACGTAATCGGCATTATGGCGGGCCATGTTCACTCGAACAATGTCGGGTTGTATCAAGGAATCGTCAGTGTTGCCGCCGCCGGCACGGCATTCGGCGGAGAGATTGCTGAGGAAGGGCAGTTCCGGATGTTCGACTTCTGCAGCTATAACGTAGTGTCCGCTAACGCTCAGGGTATATCTGTCCAAACGATCGTACTTCCCACATCCAATGCCGAGATCGCCCGCTTCCCAATGTCCGCGCTTGTAGCGCAACACTAACACGTATAAGGAGAGATTCTGAGATGACTGCCCCTATTCAACAGAAGGAACAAATGAAGTTATACGATCCAACCGAAGGAAGATCAGCTAAGAAACCTTGGTTCGGTGAATTAGATCCGATGAAGAGTCGCGATTATTCCTTCGCGGTGATCGGTGATCGTTGCGGAATTACAACTCCAGGCGTGTTTGAACGAGGATTGGACCTTGTCCGTTCGTTAAAGCCGGATTTCGTGATGTCGGTAGGCGATCTTATTGAAGGCTATTGGGAGAATGAATCGGAAGCCCATGCGGAATGGGACTATGTCGACACCCTCTTAAAAAGCTTAGCGGTTCCGTTCTTCCATGTCGTTGGTAACCATGACTATGGCAATGAAACGATGGTCAAGGTTTGGCGCGAGCGCAAAGGCTTCGAATATTATGCTTTCCGTCACCACGAGTCGCTTTTCCTTGTAGTGAATACAGAAGAAGAACCGATCGGAATGACAGGGGATACGCTGCACCAATTCAGACAAGTCACGTACGACGTAGCGAGAGATCCTGGGCAGTCCAAACGGTATGTGCAACAATTCATGGACCATATGATGGCTCAATTCACCGTTGAAGATATGAAGAAGGGGAATGTGCCGAATATTAGCGACGAGCAGCTTCAGTTTTTCCAGAACGTGCTGGACGAGAACCCGGACGTGAAGATGACATTCGTATTTATGCACAAGCCTTCGTGGAAATCCGATTCCGTGCCATTTCAGAAGCTGGAAGACATGTTGAACACCCGCTCCTATACGATGTTTGCCGGCCATCTGCATCAGTTGGAGGTCATGACCAAGGAAGACAGAACCTATATTCAAATGGGCCGGACAGGAGCGTGCTGGCACGGCGATTCCGTCGGCTCCATCGACCATATTCTCTGGGTTACGGTGAAGGATGGAGAAGTTCATTATCAAGTGATTGATCTGGATGCCGTATCAACACTGGAACGATTCGAGCTACATGTGAGCGATAAACAGGAGGTCTTGTAATGAAACGCATGATAAAGGGGACTACCTTAGCGTTGGCGCTGACGGTCGCTGTAGGTCTTAGCGGCTGTGGGACCGCCACGGTGGCTTCCAAACAACCCCAGCTAGGCGCACTGGATCCGAGCAATCCAGCTAAAATCACGTTTTATTCCTACAGCTTAGCCTATCCGACTATGAAGCCCGGGATGGAACAGCTGATTCAAGAATTCAACACGACAGTAGGCAAAGAAAAGGGAGTCATTGTCGAAGGCGTAGCCGATGCCACTTTCCAGCAATATAAGGCGGATATATCGGCGGGTAAGCAAGTCGATGTCGTTCAGCACCCATTCGGCACCTTGGACAGCTCAAGAACGACGCTCGGGTTTAAAGCTTATGAAGATGTATTTCCGAAAGAAGAGCTCGATGCCCACTTCAAGGGAATTTCGCCGAATGCGTTGGAATTAGGGAAAATTGACGGCAAAATGTACGGTTTGGCCTTCACATTCAGCACGCCGATCATCTTTATTAACGGAAAACTGTTCAAAGAAGCTGGCCTGGACCCAACACAGCCTCCTCAAACTTGGGAGCAAATCAAAGCCGCCTCTTTGAAAATTAAAGCAGCTACCGGCAAGGCTGGCTTCGGGCTCGCCCCGAATAATGCCTGGATTACCGAGGGGCTTATTCTTAGCAACGGCGGTGAAGTGCTCTCCAAGGACAGGAAGAAAGTGTCGTTCGCGAACAAACAAGGCGTACAAGCCATCGAGATGTGGAAAGACCTTTATCAGAACGGCGCCCATGCCGTAGGAAACGAAGCGGAGTTGAGCGATCAGTTCATGGCGGGCAATCTGGGGATGTATGCTTCCTCTACCGCTCTTCACAGCGGGGCTAAGAAAGCTGCCGAAGCTGGGGGTTGGCAGCTGTACGGCGCAGGACTTCCGCAGTTTGGTGACAAACCGTCCATACCTGTCAATTCGGGCAGCGTATTGGCCATCAGACCGGATAGTGCGACGAAGAATGCAGCAGTCTGGGAATTTATCAAGTTCGTAACTGGTGATCGCGGCTACACGATCATTACTTCCAAGGTAGGTTATTTGCCACTCCGTACCGGTCTTGCAGACGATCCGAACGCTTTGAAAAGCTTCGTGGACCAGAATCCGCTGTATAAAATCAACCTCGAGCAATTAAAACGAATTCAACCTGTCGCCATATGGCCTGGGGAATACGCTACGGAAATATCGACAGCTTTCACGGATGCCATTGTCAAATCGGTTATTTCCAATGAGGATGTAGCGAAAACCTTAACGAAAGCCCAGGATGAAATCAACGGCATGATCAAGTAAAGAATAGCACCCCAATTCTTTATGAGGAAAGGAATCGCTATGAACCGAGTCATCGAGAATAAATATGCACCCCCCTTAACGGGGAGAGCTGCTGTTTCGAGAAAAAGAGTATGGAACAAAACCAAGGTCATTCAATGGCTTAAGCCCTATCTATACCTGCTCCCCGCGTTACTGCTGCTGAGCATATGGATGTATAAACCGTTGATCAGCACGTTTTATCTGGCTTTTCACAAATGGAGCATGGTGCCAGGGACTATTCCAGTCTACGTGGGCATGGATAACTTCGCACGTCTGATCCAGAATAAGAACTTTGTAGCTTCGATTGGAAACACCCTATTCTATACAGTCGGGCTGCTCCCCTTCTCAATCACTATCCCCTTGTTGCTAGCTACAGCGACGCAGCAAATGGAAGGCCGGATGAAAAATGTGTACCGGGCGCTCTTCTTCATCCCGATGATCCTTGCGCCTGTGTCCGTAAGCGCGATCTGGCGCTGGTTGTTCCATCCCTCCAATGGCTTAGTCAATATCACGCTGTTGAAGCTGGGGGTCATCGGAAATCCGATTGCGTATTTTTCGGACCCGAACTTCGCTAAGTGGATCATTCTATTAATCACAGGATGGAAGATGGTCGGGTTCAGCACGATCATGTTCTCGGCGGCGCTAACGAGCATCAATCAAGAATACTACGAAGCCGCCTCGCTGGATGGAGCGGGCAGGTTCAGGTTGTTTAGACACATTACAGTTCCGTTGCTGTCACCGATGATTATTTTCATGCTGACCATGAGCATCCTCTTCTCCAGCCAGTGGACGTTCGCCTACATTGATATTCTTACAACGGGAGGCCCTTACGGCTCATCAACTAATATTTATTATGAGATGTACAAATTCGGATTCTCGAATATGAATGTCGGGTTTAGCTCGGCGGCGGCCTTGATGTTTTTCCTCGTATTCGGAGTCATTGCGCTGACGCTGAACAGCTTCTCGAGAAAATACGCTTTTTACGACAATTAGAACAATGAGAACAGGAGGAGCCGAACAGTGAAGAAACGATCCCTACCTTCCAAGATCATTCAACATGGATTGTTGTCTATCATGTGTTTGATTGCCATTTTCCCTCTGTATTGGATGCTGATCTCCTCGTTCAAGAATGAGTCGGAAATATTCACGGCTTCCATATTCCCTTTAAAACCCACATGGAACAATTATGCCTATGTGTTTGCTGAAATGCCGATCTTTCGGATGATGTTCAACTCGTTTGGGGTTGCGATTCTTATGACCTCCCTGCAGTTGATTACAAGCCTGCTAGCGGCCTATGCGCTTGTTCGCTGGAGATTCCGAGGAAAGCTGCTTATCTTTTCCTTGCTTAGCTTGACGTGGCTAATCCCGTTTCAATCGATCATGATTCCTAACTATGTGCTCATTAATCAAATCGGGTTAAATGAAACGGTGCTCGGGATCGTTCTGCCATTTGCGGTTTCCACGTTTGCCATTTTGTCGCTGTACCAGAGCTTTCAAGCTTATCCTACCGTATTGATTGAAGCCGCATGCATAGACGGAGAAAGTGATTTCGGCATCTTAACGAGACATATTCTGCCTAATATTAAATCGACAGTGGCTTCTCTAGGCATTCTCTTGTTCATAAACGGCTGGAATGAATATTTATGGCCGATGCTCATCACGAAGAAAATGGAGAATGCCCCGCTGCAAATCGGGTTGAAGTTGTTCGTGAACTCCGATTCGAACATGTGGGGCTCCTTGATGGCGGCTACAACCATCTCCTGCTTGCCCATCTTGGTGATCTATCTTCTTCTTCAGCGGCAGGTCGTAGATTCGTTCGTTAGATTCGGTATTAAATAGCTTTAATCATTCTAACCATAGAGGTGACTATCAACCATGACGAATAAACTACAAGACCCGTACCCGGCCAACCGTGTGATTCCGCTCGAAGGTGCAAGCAATTTCCGCGACATGGGCGGATACCTAACCGAAGACGGCCGCACGGTCAAGTATGGGCAATTGTTCCGCTCCGACGAAATGGGAAGCTTGACCGAGCAGGATAAGCAATTGTTGCAAACGTTGAACATCAAGACGATTCTCGATTACCGCAGCAGCCATGAAGCGGACCGCAGCCCGACGCCAACTGCTGAAGGGATCGTCTACCGTCGGATCGAAGCGAACCCGGTTGCGGCGGGCTCAAGCGGCAGTGTCGAGGACTACCTGAAGAGCGGACAGCTGAACCGCAACACGATGATCGAGATGTATGCCAAGCTGCCATTCGCCAATCCGGCCTACCAGTTCCTCATGGAGACGATTCAGTCATCCGAACAGATGGGCATCCTTCACCACTGCGCCGGAGGAAAAGACCGAACCGGCGTAGGGGCCGCCCTGATTCTGAAGCTCCTTGGCGTTTCCGACGCCGATATTATGGAGGACTACTTGCTGACGAATGAAACGCTGGGGCCGAAGACCTCCGTGCTGGTGCAGAGTATGGCGGACAAGCTGGACGCGGTTACGCTGCAGAACTTGAAGGACGTGTTCGAGGCGAGTGAGCATTATTTAAGCGCTGCCTTGGAAGCCGTCTTGGCAGAATACGGGGATTGGGACGTTTACTTCGAGCGCGAGTTCGACATTACAACGGAGAAGCGCAACCAGATTCGCGATATGTATTTGGAATAGGTCAAGAGGGTAAACAATAATAACCTCCGGATTGTCCGCTGGATCGCGGACTTTCACCGGAGGTTATTTGTTGTTCGAACCTTGTAGGCGAACTCTTAGTAAGCCAGACCTTTATACAGCGGGAATTGGCTAGTCAATTGCTTCACAAGGCTACGGGCATCGTTCAGTACGCCTTCGTTGCTTGGATTCTTAAGCGTCATGGCGATAATCTTGGCGATCTGCTTCATGGCTTCCGCATCCATGCCGCGGCTAGTTGCGGCTGGAGTGCCAATCCGAATACCGCTTGTGACGAACGGGCTGGTCGGATCGAATGGAATCGCGTTCTTGTTCACGGTAACGCCCACTTCGTCCAGAACGTGCTCAGCTTCTTTACCGGTAATGTTGACACTGCGCAAATCAACCATCATCAGGTGGTTGTCGGTGCCGCCGGAAACGATGTTCAGCCCTTCAGCGATCAGTGCTTCAGCCAGCACTTGGGCATTGCTAACTACATTGCGGGTATACGTAGCGAATTCCGGTTGCAAGGCTTCGCCGAAGGAGACTGCCTTCGCTGCGATTACGTGCATAAGTGGTCCACCTTGAGTACCCGGGAATACCGCTTTATCAATCGCTTGCGCCCACGACTTACGGCACATAATCATACCACCCCGTGGACCGCGAAGCGTCTTGTGCGTAGTCGTAGTAACGAAATGCGCGTAAGGTACAGGACTTGGATGCAAGCCTGTGGCGACCAGACCGGCAATATGTGCCATATCGACCATGAACAACGCGCCTACATCGTTAGCGATTTGGCTAAGTGCAGCGAAATCGATAATGCGCGGATATGCACTGGCGCCAGCGACGATCATGCGAGGCTTATGCTTGAAGGCCAGCTTGCGTACTTCATCATAATCGATACGGGAGTCTTTCTCGCTTACACCGTAAGCGACGAAGTTATAGAGCAGGCCAGAAGCGTTAACCGGGCTACCATGTGTCAAGTGGCCGCCGTGGGCCAGGTTCATACCGAGTACAGTGTCGCCGGGGCTAAGCGCCGCCAAATAAACCGCCATATTCGCTTGGGCACCAGAGTGAGGTTGAACGTTCACGTGCTCAGCACCGAACAATTCCTTCGCGCGGTCACGGGCGATGGTTTCCACAACATCTACATATTCACAGCCGCCATAGTAGCGTTTTCCCGGATAGCCTTCTGCGTATTTATTAGTCAGGACCGTTCCCATAGCTTCCATAACTGCTTCACTGACGAAATTCTCCGATGCGATTAATTCGATCTTGTCTTGTTGACGACCGCGTTCCAACTGAATAGCTTCCAGAATTTTCGGGTCCGATTTGCGTAAGTTTTCCATTTGTACGATTCCTCCTGGGATAATGAATAATGAGTTTAACTTTCCTGGTCTACCGAATACATGGCGCGAACGCCGCCGATTAACTTCGGACGGGTGTACGCCATCGTGACATGTGCCTGTCCAATCGATCGAATCGTGGGACGGACCGGCACCGCTACACGCTTGAGGTGCATTCCGATCAGCGTGTCACCAATATCAATACCTGCATGCGCCTGAATCGATTCTACCACGCAAGGATTGGAGAAGTGCCGATAGGCGTAGGCTGCCATCGAGCCGCCCGCCTTGCGGACAGGTACGACAGTCACTTCCTCCAGAACGGGTTGTGCAGCCAACAGCTCGCGCTCAATGACCAGCGCCCGATTCAGATGCTCGCAACACTGGTATGCGGGCTGGAAGCCGACATCCCTTCGTACGTTCTCAACCGCTTGGAATATTTCGCGTGCCACATCTTCGGTTCCGGCCGTCCCGATATGCTGGCCGACTACCTCGCTCGTACTCGTACCGATGACTATTATATGGCCTTGTCGGATGCCGCCCGCTTGAACAAGTTCACGCAGCATGAGCTCGACATCTTGCGTGATCGTATGCGTTGCGTCGTGCTGTGACATGTTATCAGCCCCCAAGCAATGATTTAAGGATGAAGTGCGAAGCGGTCTTCCAACCCTTTAATCTTTTGGATCCGGTTCACGTGACGAGGCCCTTCCGAGAAGGGGGTGTCCAGCCAAGTTTTTATAATTTCAAGTGCTACACCAGGACCGATAACCCGCTCCCCCATAGCCAATACGTTGGAATCATTATGCTCCCGCGTTGCTTTGGCTGAGAATAAATCGTGAACGAGCGCACAACGAATACCTGGAACTTTGTTAGCGGCGATCGTCATGCCGATTCCCGTACCGCAAATCAGAATGCCGCGATCCGCAGTCCCGTTAACGACCTGTTCACAAACAGGCAAGGCATAATCCGGGTAGTCGATCGAATCCGCGCAGTGGCAACCGAAATCCTCTACTTCATGTCCCTCACTTTTCAACAAAGCAATTACATCATCCTTTAATCGGAACCCAGCGTGGTCCGCTCCAATCGCGATTTTCATCTTCATAGGCCTCCTAAGCTTGGCAATATCTCTCCACTATTATAACCGAAACGCCGGTTAAGATGAAAAAAAGAGCACGCCGACCGTCCGAAAACGTTCGTTGCTCTTTGCCCAGGCGACCGGCCGTATGTCTCGATGCTCCATTGGGGTAATCCCCGTTCGTCGCCAGTTACATCGAGTCCATCCTCTTACTCTCATCATACCTCAATCCCTATACCGTGTAAAGAGGCCTTACCCACACCAATCCCACGCCAAGAAGGCTCAATCCGCCGCTTCCAGCTTGGCCATAAGCTTCACTAACGCACGTTCGATCTCTTGCGAGCAAGCCTCATATTGATGGAATGGACCACCGAAGGGATCGCTAATATCCAGATCGGGGAGCTCCCGCTCCAACGCAGCAAGCCTCTGCAAATCCCGTTCCGCAATACGCTCCGCAAGTGCCTGCTTGATCTGGAGCTCCGACTCCAGCTCCCCGCGCTCCGCGATAAGTCGCAGCACGTGGGGGTCATCCTCGGCGAACTCCTTAAGCGTGAACACTTTGTCCGCTACCTCAGGAAAACGATGGATAACCGTATATTTATGGGACGCGGTCATGGTGAGAATCAAGTCCGCCCATTGGACCCCTTCCTCCGACAGAGCAGCCGAGCTTTGTTTATCCCCTGCTCCTTTACCCTTCAGAATGGCGGCCGCGTGCTGGGATATGGGCGACCCGCCTGACGTTGCAACGCCTGCAGACCGCACGTCCCAGCTCTGCCCATTCTGATCCACCATCCGGCGAAGCATGCCTTCCGCCATCGGACTTCGGCAGGTGTTCCCGGTACATACGAACAAGATGTGCTGAATCTTCATAGTGCTCCCCGCCTTTATACTAAGAATCGGATCCCGAATGCAATCAAGATAATGCCGCCGAGTGCCTCTCCGTATTTACCTACCCATTTGGTTGCATTGCGCCCGAGCAGTAATCCTAGAATAGACATGACACCGCCAAATAGGCCGAACATGCTTACAGTCAATAACAGGTCGGTTGCAAATAGTCCAAGGGAGACCCCCACCGATAGGGAATCAATGCTTACGCTCAAGGCAACCAATACCACACTCCAGATGGAGCGATAATCGATCATTTCCCGATTCACGCTGTCATATGAAGTATAGAGCATGTGTCCGCCGAGTATGATCAACAGCCCGCCGCCTGCCAGCATGGCCACATCCCCCAGCAGAGCACTGGCATATTGCCCCATGAACATCCCCAATACAGGCATCATAACATGGAACAAGGCAATCACGAAACTGATGCGGACCATATGCAAAAGCCGTATCCCCTTAAGCCCGATGCCGATCCCGAGTGAGAACGCATCCATGCCAAGGGCAACGGCCATCATAAGAATTGTAATGAATTGTCCTGCATGTGCAGAAGCAGCTACGGCTACCATCCTATCTCCCCCACATCCTGTCCTATGTTCCTAAATCAACATATGCGGACAAGAAKGGAAACATGTACATTATCATGGGCCAAGCCGCCTAGGAGTCTATCACCTACACCTCAACGATTCGACCCCCGGCAGCTTTCAGCAGTCGGTTCATCAAGGCCACACCCATGCCTTCCTCCGGGTACGCCTCGGCCCATATGAAGGCGATCGCTTGCTCGTCGAACTGCCGAAGCGCGGCATACAGGTTGTGCGCAGCGGCTTCCAGATCGGAGGCGCTTCCGCAAGGGATGACCAGATCTGCCTCATAGCGTCCAGCCCGTTCAGGCGTGGTCAAGATGCCCGTGAGCGCACCACGCTTGCGTGCCTTATTCACTTGCTGTTGAATCCAGGCGCGGACCAGATCTTCGTCCTGAGGCGAATGCGCGGCTTCCACAGCTCGCGCTCGGATGATAGTCAGCTCCCCCTGCGGGGCGTAGTGGGTATATTTCATGCCGGGCGATCTCGGGATGTACGATTCGTTATCTTCGTTGCCCCCGCTGGTTGGCGTTGTTTGATGCACCAGGTGGTCCTGGCGCGCATCCTCCACCGTGCAGTCCGGCACGGCCGCCTGCAGATCACCCGCGGTCACGCCGCCGGGCCGCAAGATGTGCACCCGGTCGCCGATCACCTCGGCGACCGTCGACTCGAGCCCGACGCCGGTCGGCCCGCCGTCGACCAGCCCCGCGATGCGTCCGGCGAGATCCTCGCGGACGTGCGCCGCTAACGTCGGGCTAGGGCGGCCCGAGCGGTTCGCGCTCGGGGCCGCCACCGGGCAGCCCGCCGCCCGGATCAGTGCCAGCGCCACAGGGTGCGCTGGCATGCGCACGGCCACGGTCGCGAGCCCGGCCGTGACCCGCGGGGACACGGCGCCGGGACGCGCCGGCAGCACGAGCGTGAGCGGCCCGGGCCAGAACCGGGCCATCAGCCTGCGGGCAGCGTCGCTGACATCGGCGACGAGCCCGTCCAGCTGCGCCCAATCGGCGATATGCACGATGAGCGGATTGTCGGACGGGCGACCCTTCGCCCGGAAGACTGCCTCGACCGCCGCCGAGTTGGTAGCGTCCGCACCGAGGCCGTACACCGTCTCGGTGGGGAACGCTACGATCTCACCAGCGGCCAGTAGAGCGCCCGCTTCCGCTATCGCCTTTAAATGTATTGCGTCAGCATTATCGTTCTTATCGGTACCGGCCGCCACTGCCGGGTCAATCGTCCAATATTTCGTCATTCGAAACGCATCCTTGCTCCAGTAATAATAGCCAATTCCATCATTATAGCGTTTCAGCAAGAGGCTGTCATCCCGAGCGGCGTCTAGTTAACGTCCCATTGAGCCATCGGATTTCCCTTGAACCTACCGTTCCAACTTACGCAAACAAACCCTTGATGACCATGACGCCTTTCTTCGCGACTTCCCATAGGAAGAATTTTACTTCCGTCTTCGGAGCGGCTTCTTGCTCTCCCGCGCTTGCTACGGCTGCCTTGGCATTCCCAACAGATGGCGTAGCAGGTTTCACGGTTTCTTGTTGCTTCTGCACAGCTGCACCGTCTTTACTTGCCTTCCCAGCCGCTTGTTGCCCCGTCTGTGCCTTCTGCTCATTAGCAGGTTTCTCTGCACTGGCCTTCACACCAACGAAGCATAGAGGAGGGAACAGCACG
The DNA here is from genome assembly GCF_056401635.1 of Paenibacillus sp. P4_E11. Lineage (NCBI taxonomy): Bacteria > Bacillati > Bacillota > Bacilli > Caryophanales > Paenibacillaceae > Paenibacillus > Paenibacillus sp. P4_E11. The sequence continues at coordinate 49,968 of NZ_JBFUIX010000034.1, forward strand.
CACCACCAGTTCTGACCTTGTCCACTGCCAAGTACTATGCGCAGCGCTTCATAGTTGCCCGCCGGATATGTCTTACTGCCGTACTGCTTGGCCGGGAATGGCACTTGACCGAGCTCGACTTGATAGTCGTTAGCATAGCCGTTAGCAACCAACACTTCACCTACAAGCTGCCCGAGCTTCGGAATGTTCGCTTGGATCTGCGTCCGAGCTTCATCCAGGTCTTGCGGATCCATGACCCAGCCACTGATTTCCTTGACCACTTCAAGCTGCACCTGACGCTTGATCCATTGATCTTGCGGGTTATCAGAATTAGCTAGAATTCGGATGCGGATCGAATCTTTTGGTATAGTAGAATCCAAGACAGCCGCTTGAATTCGGTTCGATTCCCAACAAAACATCATGACCATAATGGCAAAGGCTACAAAGAAATAAGGCCTTAACGATACGCGTTTCACCATAATAAACAACTCCCTTCCTTACCTAGTCCAAGTATGGCCAGGAGAGAAGAGAGTTAAACCTACGAATCTATTAATTTTTCTATGAATCTAGCAATCGGCTTCTAGCAATCCATTCCCATCTAAGCTATATGTTGAGACTGTCGATTCATTGTTAATTGAAGCAAAAACGGCCGTTCCAAGTGAAAAAGGACCCCTAAACTTTACCCCACAAAGTGAAGATAAGCTTCGGAGCATATTCCGGGTACTTTGCGGGGGCCCCAGGGCTCAAACATCTTGTTTGAACCTCCTTGGATTGTATAAGGGATTTTGCGGTATGAAGGTTCAAGCCAAAACTCGCCAGGGTTCTCTTTTTCACTTTCCACTTTGTATTCACAATGAATCGATAGCCTTATGTTCCATCTAGTATACCTCGTTTGCTGTTACCCAGCTACCGCCGAACCCCGATCACATGCCGCTCAATACCTGCTAGATCCAGCACTATTCGAATGTCGTCCCACTGTCCGGCCCGCTCCAGCAGCGAAGCTACATCACGTGCCTGGCCTTGCCCTACCTCCAGGCCGACAAGACGCGGTGAGGTCGGCTGGAGCCGGGTCAGCTGATCTATAAGCCTGCGGTAGAGTACCAAGCCGTCCGGACCACCGTCCAGCGCCAGGATCGGCTCGTAACAGCGCACCTGCTCTTCCAACTCGGCGATCGCCTCTGTCTCGATGTATGGAGGGTTCGATACAACAATATCCAACGCTCCTGCTCGTTCCGATTGTTGCAAGAAAGGCTCCATCAAATCACCCTGATAGAAGGCTACCCGCTCCGCCACGCCATTGTGCCGTGCATTGCCACGAGCTACTTCTAGCGCCTCCGGCGATAGATCAACCGCATGCACACGCCACGTCGGGCATTGAGCGGCGAGCGTGACCGCGATGGCTCCGCTGCCCGTGCCGATGTCCGCCGCGGCAACTGCCGTTCCCTCCGGCCACAGCTCCTTACCCAGCTTCATAATCGCCTCCACGAGCAGCTCAGTTTCCGGCCGCGGAATAAGCACCGTCTGTTCCACGTGAAACGAAAGTCCATAGAATTCTTGTTCGCCTATTATATATTGTACCGGCTCCCCGCCCACTTTCCTCCGCAAATATCCAGACCATTCGGTCTCCTTCTCTGCCGGAAACGGCTCTCCCCAGCGCAGGAACAGGTCTGTTCGACTCCATCCCAACAAGTGACATAACAGCAGTTCCGTTACAATCGCATGATCTCGCACCGACTCCTGCTGCAAAAAAGAAGAAGCCTGCAAGTAGGCTTCACGTATGGTAGACATCGTCCTTATTCCCCTTTATCCAACAGCTCCGACTGAGCTTCAAGCGTCAATGTGGAGATGATTTCCTCCATGTCGCCATTCAACACTTGATCGAGCTTGTGCAGCGTCAGTCCGACACGATGGTCAGTCACCCGGCTTTGCGGGAAATTGTACGTGCGAATTCGCTCGCTCCGGTCACCTGTACCTACCTTGCTCTTTCGCTCACTGCCGTACTTCGCATCCTCTTCCTGCTTCATCATGTCATAGATGCGGGCACGCAGCACTTGAAGCGCCTTATCTTTGTTGGAGTTCTGTGACTTGCCATCCTGGCAAGTCGCGACAATGCCCGTAGGCACGTGGGTAACGCGCACCGCCGATTTGGTCGTGTTGACGGATTGTCCGCCTGCTCCGCTTGAGCAGAACGTATCCACACGAATGTCGGACTCCTTGATATCAATCTCGACTTCTTCCGCTTCAGGCATGACCACAACAGTCGACGTGGACGTATGAATACGTCCGCCAGATTCCGTTACCGGAATGCGCTGTACGCGGTGTGCACCGCTCTCGAACTTCATCTTGCTGTATGCGCCCTTGCCCGAGATCATGAAGATGATTTCCTTGAATCCACCCAAGTCATTTAAGTTCGCTTCGAGAATTTCCGTCTTCCAGCCTTGCGTATCGGCGAATCGGGTATACATGCGATACAAGTCAGACGCGAATAACGCTGCCTCGTCCCCACCCGCAGCTCCGCGAATTTCTACGATTACGTTCTTATCATCATTCGGATCTTTGGGAAGCATCAGGACGCGAATCTTATCTTCGAGCTCATCCTTACGCTCCGTCAGCTCCTCCAGCTCCATCTTGACCAATTCACGCATTTCTTCGTCCAGCTTCTCGTTCTGCATGACTTTCGCGGCGTCGTACTGCCCCATGACGCTCTTATACTCGGAGTAGGCTTCGAAGGATTCCTGCAAATCCGACTGTTCCTTCGAGTATTCGCGCAGCCGCTTCGAATCGTTAGCGACATCGGGGTCGCAGAGCAGTTCACTTAGCTTCTCATACCGGTCAGCCAGCGCCTGCAAACGGTCTAACATAAGTCCAAACCTCCTTAAAAGATCTCCCTCAAGGGACTATCCAACCTCATATATTTATACGTTGAAACGGAAGTGCATGACATCGCCGTCACGAACTTCGTATTCTTTGCCTTCCAGACGCAGCTGACCCTTCTCCTTGGCTGCATTCATCGAACCGCTGTTCACCAGATCATCGTAAGAGACCACTTCAGCACGAATGAACCCTTTTTCGAAATCCGTGTGAATAACTCCCGCTGCTTGTGGGGCCTTCATCCCTTTGCGTATCGTCCAGGCGCGTACTTCCTGTACCCCCGCTGTGAAATATGTGTACAACCCAAGCAGCTTGTAGGCTGCTCGAATCAGGCGATTCAGCCCTGACTCCGTCAAGCCTAGCTCCTCGAGGAACATTTCCTTGTCTTCGCCTTCCAGCTCGGCGATTTCGGACTCCACCTTTGCGCTGATCGGAACGACCTCCGCCCCTTCCAGCATAGCGAATTCACGTACCAACTTCACGAACGGGTTGTCGTCCGCATTTGCTGCCTCCGCTTCACTAACGTTCGCTGCATACAGCACCGGCTTCATCGTCAGCAAATGCAGGTCGCGGATCAACAGCTTCTCTTCGTCTGTCAAATCCACAGAGCGAGCCGGCTGATCGTTATACAACGCTTCTTTCACACGCTCGAGGCATTCTACTTCCTGGGCGTACTTCTTGTCGCCGCCCTTCATATTTTTACGGGAACGATCAATCCGCTTATCCACCGAATCGATGTCAGCCAGAATTAACTCCAAGTTAATCGTCGTAATATCCCCAATGGGATCCACCTTGCCGGATACATGGGTAATGTTCTCATCCTGGAAGCAGCGGACAACATGCACAATCGCGTCCACTTCGCGGATATGGGCAAGGAACTTATTCCCCAAGCCTTCCCCTTTGCTGGCGCCTTTAACCAGACCCGCTATATCCACGAATTCGAATGCCGTTGGAACGACCTTGTTCGGCACGACAATCTCGGTCAGCTTCTTCAGTCGATCATCCGGCACTTCCACGACGCCTACGTTAGGGTCAATTGTACAGAACGGGTAATTCGCCATCTCGGCGCCCGCCTGCGTAATTGCATTGAATAAAGTTGATTTCCCGACATTGGGAAGTCCCACAACACCGCAAGATAAAGCCATCTATATGCACACTCCTCAGATTCTCTGTTAACTAATACATTATATAGTAGAACTACTGGAATGTCATCTATACCCCTTTATCCACATCTTATCCCCAAAAACGGGCTAGTTATCCTCAAATCGCACAGCTTTTATTCACATCTTACCCGATATTATCCCCAATTATGGACCATGTCTTATATCCTTTCTTTGAACAAATCCCCCATTCCAGACATTCTATCACCTCCACTGTTCTTAACTTGCTATTCCAATGTGCATCTACTACAATAACAACAATTGATTCACACCCCTTGATTTTTTAGTTATCCCCATGTGGATAGCAGTTATCGACACCACTTGGGGAGTTATGCACAAACTTATCCACAGTCTGTTAACAACGGAATAAATGTTCGGGACTCAACCCGTTCACTACTATATTAGTTTGGGGATATGTACAAATGAACGAGCATACAACTTGGATGTTGGAGGCCATTGCGGAAGCCCGGAAAGCGGAAGCGCTTCGGGAAGTTCCGATCGGCGCCGTCATCGTGCGCAATGGGGAAATTATCGGTAGAGGCCACAACCTACGCGAAACGACATTCGATCCTACCGCCCATGCAGAGATGATAGCGATTAAAGAAGCGAGCGAACGAATAGGGGCTTGGCGGCTGCTCGAATGCACACTCTACGTAACATTGGAGCCTTGTCCGATGTGTGCAGGTGCACTCGTACAATCCAGAGTGAAACAGCTCGTATACGGAACGACTGATCCGAAGGCAGGCTGTGCCGGTACTCTAATGAACTTGCCTCAGGAAGATCGGTTCAATCATCGCGTTGAAGTCATTACCGGGGTGTTGCAGGAAGAGTGCGCACTGCTATTGACGCAGTTTTTCCGACAATTACGGGGCAAACAATAGACAAGGCAGCTTACTTCCTCGCCAACCCGGGTTCCACCCTAACTCTGCACTACACTTAACCCCCGTCCGATCGGACGGGGGTTTCTATGATCATCTTGTAGGACTCACGCTATTTCTACTTTAGAATCRCTTCGATACGCTCAAGGTGCTCCTGCGCCAACTGTATGCCAGTCACCTTCACGTTCTCCTCCAGCTGCGGCGGCGAGCTTGCACCGATGATGGCACTGGAGACGCCCGGCTGTCTCAGCACCCAAGCCAATGCCAGCTGCGTCATGCTAAGCTCTGCCTCGGCGGCGATCGCTTGCAATTGTTGAACCCGCTCCAGGTTCGTCTCGGTGAGGTATCGACTGATGATCTGACTCCCGCGCTCCGTATCTCTGCGACTACCCTTCGGCACGTCGTTCATCGTCTTGTATTTCCCCGATAAGACTCCTTGAGCGAGCGGAGAATATACCACTTGGCCGATTCCGAGCTTGTCACATGTAGGCAGTATATCCTGTTCGATATCGCGCTTCAGCATACTGTACGGAGGCTGACTCGCTACAATGCGATCCAGCAGGAAGCGATCCGCTAGATGAATCGCTTCCGTCATCTGCGCGGCGCTCCAGTTGCTGACGCCCACATACAGCACCTTCCCCTGTCGAACAAGATCATCAAGCGCTCTCAGCGTTTCCTGCATTGGTGTGGAAGCATCGAAGCTATGGCAGTAGTACAGATCAATATAGTCCATTCCCAACCGTTTCAAGCTGGCGTCGCACTGATCCATGATGTGTTTTCTGGATAACCCTCTGTCGTTCGGTCCATCCCCCATCTGTCCACACACTTTAGTAGCCAAGACGACTGAGTCCCGTGAATAGCCCTTCAAGGCCTCGCCTACTACGATTTCCGCTTCTCCACGCATGTAGACGTTGGCGGTATCGTAGAAGTTGACACCCGCTTCATATGCCCTATGTATCGTATCGATTGCCAGCTGTTTCTCTACGTACCCTCCATAGGTTAACCAACTGCCCAAGCTGATTTCACTAACCTTCAAACCCGATTTACCCAAATTACGAAACTGCATGCCCGAATACCTCCTTATGGCTCGCTACCCGCGTGCCGGATTCTCGTTCCACTGCTCTATTGTAACATAAAAAGAAGGAGCCGCTCGTTCTAACGGCTTCCTTCATGAGGGCACTTTACTTATTAACGTGGGCATATCAAGAATCGTGATCATCTTGTTGTCAACCGAAATGGTGCCTTCTTCCTGCAGCTCCTGCAGCACTTTCGTAACCGATTCCCGCACCGTTCCTACCAAGTTGGCGATTTCCTGATGCGTCAGCTTGATAGCGATCTGTGTCTGCCCGCGCTTCACCTCACCATAATCAAGCGACAGCTGATACACCGTCTTCAGAATACGGGTCCGTACGTCGAGGAACGTCAAATCATGGATTTGCTCATTCGCTTTTCGCAGTCGGTTCATCGTAACTTCCAACAGCTTCAAGCATAAGGATGGTGTTCGCTCCATGCATTCGAAGAACGTGGTACGATTCAGCGTATACAAGATACTCTGCTCCAGCGTCTCGGCATTGGCCGATCGGGTGAAGCCTCTCTGTACGAGTGACATTTCTCCGAAAAAGTCTCCACCCCGGAACAAAGTAAGGGTAATTTGTTTCGTGTTGTCGAGCCGATAAATTTTGACCGTCCCGCTTTTCACCACGAACAGCTCGTCACCCGTATCGCCTTCGAAGAATATAATCGCATTCTTCTTATACTTGCGCTCGATGAACAGGGAGGATATCGTCATCAGCTCTTCGTCCTTCAAATGCTCGAACAACGGGACGTTGCGTACTAGTGCTGCGATTTCTTTCATTTCCATACTCTCTTTTCTGGAGAAGACACTATTTACTGCCTACTGCTTCTCCCACACGGGAAATCATTACGTTTAAGTGACGCGACAAATCGATTTCGTACGGCTGCTTAAGCGGCTCACCATACGGATTACGTAATATCCGGATAACGGGCCGGTGCTTGAAATCGTTATTCACCTTCGAAACGATGCCCGTCTCACCAGAACTCAGCTCCACGCTCAGTCCAAGCGGGAACAAGGCCACCCTGTTCCGGAATTGCCTTACCTTATGAATGTCATACAACGTACCGGCCCCACCATACAAGATTTCAATAGCCTGATGAGGAAGGACTGCTTCTCGGTGCGCTCTAGGATGGGTCAAGGAGTCGTACGTATCGATTAAGCCGATCCACTGCGCGAACGGATGAATCTCATCCCCTTTGAGACCATGAGGGTAACCGGTTCCATTGATACGTTCATGGTGCTGCATGGCACAGTGTGCGACTGTAATCGGTATGCCGGGCTCATCCTTGAGCAGCTTGAAGCCATATTCGGTATGTTTCTTGATTTCCGCATACTCGAATGGTGTCAATAAAGAGCGTTTCGTAAGTATTTCCCGAGGTACCTTCAGGTTCCCGATGTCGTGAAGCAGGGCACTCAAGCTGAACGTATCCAAGTCTTCACCGGTGTAGCCTTCCACCATCCCGAGCTTTGTTGCATAGACGCATATGTTGATCGACTTCTGAATGAAACTCTGCTCATACACGTTTGATTGAAACACATTCATATTCATGAGCATAATCGTATCCTGATGCTGCAGATCATCAATGACCATACTTACGCTCTTGGAGCACAGTCGGTGTAACTGGCCGTTAGCGCTCTTAGCGTCATAACTCGTGCTTGCGACACGATCCAGGATGTGATGAAGCGTAGATCGTAGATTAACACGGGTTTCTTCTTTGATGAGATCTTCAATAATAATATCATCGGTTTGTGCATCCTCAATGTGAAGATACTCAATACCCATCTTGTGCAACTTATTAATCACATTCTGTGATAATACATACTGGTATCCGACTAAGATTTGTCCATCTCCGTTAAAGATAGGTTTGCCTAATCTCATGCCGGGTACACACAAATGAGTAGGAATTAGGCGCATGGCAGTAGTCCTTTCTCCTTACAAGTGTAGTTATCAAAACCCAAAATATCTATGCTCATTCCATTATCCCATACCTAATCTCGTAAGCTCTGTGTATTATATTACAAAAAAAATATGAAATTTGACACCTCTTTTTAGTCATTAAATCCTATAAATCCGGGTTATTATCCGTTTTTTTATAAAGATAGGACTTTTTACCCATTCAATCATCAAACATGATTCTGCTTTTTCCTGCTGCGAAAATGTGCTATAATGATTTTTGCTGCGTCCCCGTAGCTCAGTTGGATAGAGCGATAGTTTCCTAAACTATGCGTCGCGGGTTCGAATCCCGCCGCGGGACGCCATTTTTCATTAAAATCATACGATCCATCGCGAATTCTCCTACAGATCCTGAGGAGTTTTTTTGTGTTTGTTTTCGCGCACTCTTTTGCTTTTTATACGCCAGTTGGGCATACTTATGAATAAGTTCGAACCTATGGAAGGGATGAGAGGCTATGACCGATCATATTCAACTTGCTTATGAACAGGTTGGGGAAGGCCGCCCGCTTGTATTGGTACACGGCTTCTGTGGGAGCTCAGCCTATTGGAATAAAGTGCGGGAACCGCTTGGCTCCTCCTATTGTGTTATCACCCCTGATTTGCGCGGACACGGACGCTCAGAAGCACCCGATGTACCTTATACAATCGAAGGCATGGCCGATGATTTGGCTGATCTTATTCAACAGTTGCAATTGGACAAACCTGTATTGCTCGGCCACTCACTTGGCGGGTATGTAACCCTTGCCTTTGTGGAGAAGTATTCGCACTTACTGTCTGGTTTCGGCCTGATCCACTCAACAGCGTTCCCTGACAATGAACAAGGAAGGGCGAATCGTAACAAAGCGATTGCATCCATACAAGAGACAGGAATGGAGCCTTTCATTGACGGCTTAATTCCGAAGCTGTTCGCTCCGGAACATCTAGACACCATGTCGGATTCGGTTCAAGCAGCCAAACATATCGGGTATGCAACCTCGCCTGTAGGTGCTATTCATACGGCTGAAGCGATGAGAGATCGTGTGGATCGCCATCATGTGCTTCGTGAAGCTGCTCTCCCCATACTACTCGTTGCAGGGGGTAAGGATCTCATCATCCCGCTGGACAAAGCATTTTCTGTGCAAGGCGATCACATCTCACCCGTTCAATTGGAACAAGCCGGCCATATGAGCATGCAGGAGGCGCCGGACGCATTATCTCGAACTATAATCGAGTTTGTCCAGACCCGTTGTTAACGCACGATCGCAGTCAGCCAAAAGTAAAAGCAAAAAGGACCCTTGCGGGTCCTTTTCTGACGGTGGATGATAGATCGATCTGCCTGACCTTTTCTTCGTTAACCTCGGCAAGTTGCTGTTAGCCAACAACCTAATGTGTTACAAACACCCTATTGTGCGTTTGGCACATCCCTCCGCTTCCTAGTAAGAGGTAGAACACTGATCACTTTGTGACAATTCTGCTGAAGCATTCAACGGAACCACACCTCTCTTCACACCGTCAATTGTATTATGTCCTCAAGCTATCGTTTTATTCACACATTTTTTTGATTTCTTCATGGGCGAATCCGGCCTTACCCTTTCGCGTTGTTATGACGCGTATGATTCGCTTGCTTCGTCTTTTTCGAACCGGACATAGGTTCCTGTACCGCCCCGTCATGATCTCGCTGATTCRCTTGGYCGGTAGGGGGATTCACAGGTTGCGCTTGATCTTTGGGCATCGCTCTACCATCCTCTCGTAAGTACTAAGCGTCGTGGTTCAGGGCATCCTTGTGC
>NZ_JBFUIX010000035.1:0-59398 GCF_056401635.1 Paenibacillus sp. P4_E11
TATCCGTACTACGAAGAGCAACAAGCAGTCCGCGCCATATGAAGGCCAGATAGAACAGAAGAAATACGACGGTTCCAACGAAACCAAGCTCTTCCCCAATAATGGCGAATATGAAATCGTTGTGTGCTTCCGGCAAATAGTGCAGCTTCTGAATGCTTTGTCCAATGCCAGCTCCAGTTAATTCTCCATGACCGAAAGCATACATCGACTGCACGATCTGATAACAAGATCCCTGCGCGTCTGACCAAGGATYCATGTAACAGGAGATACGGTCCATCCGATAACCGAGTGAATCTGCGGAGAATATATAGATGAGCACACCCAGACAGCCAATAATCGCTACAGCTGCTGATGCAGTCAAGATATGCTTCATATTCGCCCCGCCGACAATGATGACCAGTGATGCGCATAGCACGAGAATGACCATAGAACCGAAATCGGGCTGCAGCATGATCAGGAAAGCGACGATTCCAACGATAACGACAGAAGGGACGAGTCCTCGTCGAAATTCTTTGATTTTGTCCCCTTTTTTACTTATCAGACCAGCTAAATATAAGATTACGGCCAGCTTGGCAAATTCAGAAGGCTGCATGCTGAAGCCAGCGATGATAAACCAGCTTGTAGCTCCTTTTACTTCATGACCGATAAAGGGAACGAGCGCTAACAGGATCAACACGATGATGAAAAAGGGTTTTAAAAGCAGCCTCAGCTTATTCATCGGGATATTCATAAGAAAAAACATGCCAATTGTGCCGAGTACGGCAAAAATGGCTTGTTTTTTCACGAAATAAAATGCGTTGTTATTGTAGTCCTTGGACGAGATGGCGATAGCGGAGCTGGCGCTGAATACCATGACCAGACCAAAGCCGACCAATAAAAAGGTGAGCAGCAGAAGCAGGAAATCCGGCGTTCCTCTTCGCGATGGCTGCATAAAGTTCCCCTTAGTCCGTCAGTTGTTTTTTTAGATCGTTTAGCTTCTGCTCGGCGATTTTGACGACAGGCTCCGGAACGGCCGATTCATAATCCAAACCATGAGGGAACGTGCCTCTCCCGAGATAAACTTCTTCTACAACCAGTATCGCGTGTGGCGATTCCAGCTTTCCTTCTACAGCACGTGTGTTGATGCGAAGGAAATACTCGTCACCATTATGGTCAATTTTCAAATCGTATGTAGCGCGATAATATTCCCATTGCCAACGAACGAATCCGAGCGCAGTCGAAACGGTATCTAGATGTTTCAAGTCACTTTTCAAAGCTCTAAGTCCAGCATTCTCGATAATCACAGCATTACCCTCCTGAGGTTCATTTGTCTTTATTCATGATAGTATGTTTCCCGGAGTTGTGCAAGTGAAGCATTCGTTACGAAGAAGTGGTATGCCATAAACTCGCAGGAATCGCAGTAGATGTGCTGGGGTACTTTAATGATGTACTTAATAAGACAACCGCTATGAGGGAGGCCAACCATACCCGATGAAAACGATTCGCGATATTATGAGCACGGACTGTGTGACTGTCACGATGCAGGACAATATTTATGAAATTGCGGTGAAAATGAAACAAAACGACATCGGTTTTATCCCGGTTGTTGATGGAGATCGGCTGATTGGAGTAGTGACAGACCGCGATTTGGTTGTACGAGGTTATGCTGAGAAACATTCCGGCTCCAGCGCCGTCAAAGATGTCATGTCGCAAGACGTAACGACGATCACCTCGGATACATCGGTGAACGAAGCTGCAAAGCTGATGGCCAGCAATAAGATCAGACGCTTACCGGTTGTTGATGGTGGGAAGCTGGTCGGTGTTGTGGCTATTGCGGATTTGGCGGTTCGTGAAATCTTTGTGAACGAAGCCGGAGAAGCGTTAAGCGACATCTCGGAAAACGTAGATCACATGGCTTCATCTAGATAATACCGACTAGACAAAGCAGGAAACCCGCACCTGAATCTGGTGGCGGGTTTCTGCTGAATTGTTTAGTCTTTGGATTTTCGGAAGCCTGCTGCTTGGGCTTCTTTTTCGTCGCAAAACAGTTGTTCCGCTACCGTCTCTTCATAATAACGTCCGCCCGGCATATGATATATTTTGTCCTTCTTGGAGTTAATGTTGCCCTTGATCTTGGGTTGCGCACATTTCGTATTTGTGCTCGGTGGGGGTGCAGATTTCGTTGGTGCTGTTGAACTTGGCGCATTTGCTGAACCTKAAGTAAGCCAAAGCCCCTTATTGTTAGATCTTGCTTCACGTTCAAGCTCCAGAAACTTTTTCTGGAACATCACATTGGGCTGAATGGTCATCGTATTCGCATAACCCTCACTTACAAGCTGCTCATTATACATGACGGATTCACCAGCTATGAATACATATCGGAGCAGCCTTCCATACGTATCCTTGTCACCTGCATCTCTGAACATATAAATCGGTTTGCCTGATAACATTTTTTTCGTAAAATCGCTCGCTTCCTTGCCATAAGCTTCTACTGGACTGTTCGGCTTGACCGTTTCCGGCGTATTCACTCCGATCAATCGGACTTTCTCGCCTTGCTTCGTCTCGAATGTGTCGCCATCAACAACCCGCTTCACATCTGCTTGCGTCCAGGGTTGGTTTTTGAGTTCAGGGTAAGCTTGGAGGATCGATTGGACATCGGTGTCCGGCTTGGCGGAGGTGGTGGCGGTACAACCGGCCAGGATACATAGAAGGAGCAGGAGTGGGAAGATTCGGTTGAACAAGAACTCACCTCATTAATAGAGTTATGAAGTCCCCGCAAAGGGGCTTCGCCATGGAAAAAGCTTCGAAGGTTCACGTCACTTTGTGGGGAATTTAATTTATTATACCTGACTATGAGACGGTCCCACAACGATTTGACCTGTTTCGTGTTTAAATCCGTTTCCATCCCTTCATACTAGGAATAAACCATTTATACACTTTGGAACGGAGGCTGTCATTCCATGAATTACAATCCTGAGCAACCGCTCCTAGTTCAGAGCGATTCAACTGTGCTGCTGGAAACGAATCATAACAAATTCGAGAGCTTGAGCGTGGAGCTGGGGCAGTTCGCCGAATTGATCAAAGCCCCGGAACACCTGCACAGTTATCGCTTAACACCACTATCCTTATGGAACGCGGCTTCCTCGGGAATGTCTGCCGATCAGATTCTGTATTGTCTGCGCATCAACAGCAAGTTCGAAGTGCCCGGTCAAGTACAGAATAACATTCGCCATTATGTGGCGCGCTATGGGTTAGTCCGGTTAGTTTCTCGGAAAGACGGCAGTATGTTACTTGAATCGGACGATCCAGCCGTAATCAATGAACTTGCGAACTATACGTCCACCAAAGCTTTCTTTGTCAGGATGATCGACCTCTATAAGATTGAGATCGTGCCTGCCTACCGGGGAATCATCAAGCAGGAGCTAATTAAGCTGGGCTATCCGGTCACCGATACGGCGGGTTACCATCAGGGCGAGTCACTGACGATGTCGCTCAGGGTAACGAGTGAGGCTTCCAAGGGGTCTAACGATGTTACTCATAGTCAAGGCGATGTCAAGACATTCTCAATGCGGGACTACCAGTTGAAAGCGGTGGAATCGTTGTGTTCGGAGGATGAGCGCCACGGTGGTAGTGGAGTTATCGTTCTGCCCTGCGGGGCGGGCAAAACGATCGTAGGAATAGCAGCGATGGCGCGTCTGCAATGCGCTACGCTCATCTTGACTACGAACGTAGCGTCTGTCCGACAATGGCGGAAGGAGATCCTGCAGAAGACCGATTTGCCGGAAGAAGCAGTAGGGGAATACAACGGAGAACGTAAAGAAGTGCGCCCTGTGACGATCGCCACTTATCAAATATTGACACATCGCAACCGCAAAGACGATCCGTTCTCGCACATGCGGCTCTTTAAGGAGAGGGACTGGGGATTGATCATCTATGATGAAGTCCATCTACTACCGGCTCCAGTATTTCGCGTAACGGCTGATATTCAAGCAACTCGACGACTGGGACTTACAGCTACTCTTGTTCGGGAGGACGGCTGTGAGGACGATGTGTTCTCCTTAGTTGGTCCGAAGTTATTCGAGGCAGGGTGGAAAGACCTGGAGAAAGAAGGATGGATCGCCAAAGTTCGTTGCACCGAGCTGCGAGTCTCGATGCCCAGGGACGTTCGAGATGCATATGCCGCTGCGGAGAATCGCTCCAAAACACGGATTGCTGGCGAGAATCCGAATAAGCTGGCGGTTATTCGTGAACTACTCCGTCGGCATGACCAAGAACCGACACTCGTTATCGGCCAATATYTCGATCAACTGAAGCTCATCTCGGAAGAGTTACAGGCTCCCATGATATCGGGTGAAATGCCGCACGATGAGCGAGACGATCTGTACGCACGCTTTAATGAGGGAAAAATTCGTACACTAGTTGTTTCCAAGGTCGCTAATTTTGCGATTGATTTGCCGGATGCACGAGTTGCGATTCAAGTATCCGGAAGCTTCGGTTCTCGACAGGAAGAGGCGCAACGACTGGGTCGTATATTAAGACCTAAGGCCGATAATGAAGCGTTCTTCTACACACTTGTCTCGGATGAATCGAGAGAACAGGAATTCTCCATCCATCGGCAGCTATTCTTAGTAGAACAGGGATATCGCTATGAAATCCGTCAAGCGGAAAGCTTGGGAACGAATAGGTATGCAAGCCAGGAGGCGGGTGTGGAATGAATGTAGCTTTTTTTGCTCAAAAACTGCCAATTACGATAGCGGAAGAAATTCGCAAACAATTGGACAATGCTCTTCCTGCAGTGTCTTCCAAAGAGGATTATTCTTTGCAGCAACTGCTTATTGCCCCGGATGTTCTGGAGCTTTTATACACAACACTACGCGAGATGGAAATGCTTACGTTGCGACTTATTGTCACAGCATTCGGTTGTGAGCCCTTTGATGATGCAAAGCTGGGGAGGTCCGGTCGTTCGCAACTGTCAGGAGCCGCGATTAAGGTTGGTTTAATGCGGCTGTGTCGCAAAGGGATCGTATTCGCTCTAAGAAAGTCATGGGGTGAGCAGTTGTACATGCTCCCGGCTGATACGATGGCCATATGGAGCAAGCTTCTATTCCCGGTCAATCACCAACAGCTACACTCGACGAAAGAAGAGACGATTACAACGTCGTCAATCGAAGGACCACTTCCCTCGGCACGAATACTAACTGCACTTGCTTATTGCTTCAGAGAAGGTCTTCCGCTCACACAGAAAGGAACGATCGCCAAAAGGCATGTCATGAAGCTTACAGCCAAGCTCCGATTGTTGGACAACGAGGCAYGGGTGCCTGCGATTCGGTATGTAGGCGAGGATACGTATCCTTTTACGTTCGCTGCGATTGTCGATATGTGTTTGCGGTTCGGGTTGTTAAAGGCACAAGCCCATTCGTATATGCTAAATGAGGACAAGCTAAACATCTGGCTGGAACAGTCGGAGGAGGAGATGAATCAGAGTATATACGCCAGTTTGTTTCAACTGCTGGTGCCTGTAGAGCCTTCGATGCGTCATTGGATTGTTCGATCCGAAGAACAAGCACCGCGATGTTGGTTTTCCATCAAGCAATTAATTACAGAACTTGAGCAGCGCATGATCATCCAGAGCGGATCTCTTCATATCGATGGTATCATATCACATTGGCTGCAGCCGCTAGAGTCCCTCGGCTTTATTGAGATGGGCTATTCCTTAGATGGCGAACGGACCGCACGGTGGACTACACCCGCGGCCCGTACGGAAGCTCATCAAGCAGCTGTGGAGCATTCCCTGAAGAACGAACCTATATTTGTGCAACCGGATTTTGAAATCATCGTTCCACCAGGAGTCTCTTACAAAGCACGCTGGGAGTTGGAACAATTCGCTGAGCAGGAGCAAGCCGGGGGAATTAGCCGTTATAGGCTGACTCGAGAATGCACGATTCAAGCACTGGAGGCAGGATACGCTGCAGAGCGCATCTTATCCACACTGCGCAAGCATGCCAAGTACGGAGTTCCGGAACTAGTGGAATATTCACTAACCCAATGGGCAGGGCAGTACGGAAGGGCAGCGGTGGAGGACGCAGTTATATTCCGCTGCCGGGATGAGGACACAGCGAGGGAGATGCAACAAAACGTGAAGTTGAAGCCGTTCTTGCTAGAGCAAATTGGACCACTCGTCTGGCTTGTCGAGCCTAGTAGCGCACAGGCTTTGTTCGGACAGCTGGAAGCATGCGGCTACAGTCCCAGTCGTTTGTCACTTGGCTTCGACGCCGATAAAGGCAAGTCGGACTCCCGTGCGTCATCCGCTTCTGACCCTGTATCGGGACGTCAGCAAACTTTGGCAACTCGAACTATTAAGCAGACGGAATCACGAATCGGAGACGATGATCCACAAGGACTTATTTACTCCAGAGTGTCCGTGCAGTATTATGATATTGAGCGGACCTTTCCACGGTTGGAGGATTTGTATCCGGGTTTGCAGGATGTACCTAACATTTGGCTGAAGGAATGCAGGTCCTATCACGCGGCGACCCGAATGGATATGATCCGCAAAGCAGTGGAATGGAAAGCATGCGTTCGATTACGGCAGGAGGGTCAAGACCGTCTGCTTGTACCAGAACGTCTGGAAGGAACGTCGGAACGATGGATCGTATCGGGGTATAATCCGACCGGTGAAGTGAAGCTTTCTCCCGAACAGTGGGAAGAGATGCAGCTTGTGCTACCGGGCATCAACGACGAAGGATAAGAAGCGCCAGCAATACATCACTTTTTGGGGTATAGACATCGGGGTCCCCGAAAAGTAATCGGAATAAGCTACGACAGATCTACGTCACTTTTTGGGGTAAAGGTATGGGGTCCCCGAAAAGTAATAGGAATAAGCTACGACAGCAATACATCACTTTTTGGGGTAAAGTTAGGAGGAACCGCCATGATGACCATAACAGAACCGGCAACCATCGATGTAGCCGAGCTTTTGTCGCAGGCATATGAGGTAGGCGACATGATTAACGCTTCCGCCGAAGTAGCGGATTATGCATATTGGAAACGCCAAGTCGAGATGGACACGGACGTGCAGTCCGCATTAAGCCGATTTGCACAGTTGAAAGAGAAGTTCGGGGAGACGGAACGATTCGGTCACTTTCATCCGAACTACCACGAAGCGTTAGATGCGGTGAAGGTGGCGGAAGAGAAGTTGGAACAGTATGATTCCGTTCGCCGCTTCAAGGAAGCGGAAGCGAAGCTGGACGATCTGTTATTCAGTGTCTCTGAGGCGATCGCGTTCTCCGTCTCGGAATCCATTAAGGTGCCGAGCAACAATCCGCTCCCGACTAAGAGCGGATGCGGTTCAGGAGGCAGCTGCAGCTGCGGCTAGATAGCCGCTGCGCCTGTTGCCTACGTGCAGCGCGCCTGTTGCTCGCTGCACGATCTGGCAGACTACAAGCTGCATCAGAGCTGATGCAGCTTGTAGTCCGGTTCAATGGAGCCGACGATGTCGCCGGCCCAATTGCGTACAGGCGGCGTGTGGAACACGCACAGCTGGTCAAGCTCGTCGGCGCTCAGCCAGCCGAGCTGACTAAGTGCCTCGACCACGCTCGGGTACAACGCGCGCTGGGCACCGTCTTCGATCTTGACCGCGAGCGCCATGCCGCTCTCGGGATCGGTCACGGCGAACACGCCCTCGGCGCCCATCTTGCCGATGAGCCGGCCGCCCGTCGCCTCGACCAGGCGTGTGTCGAATCGGCCCGAGCCGGCCAAGTAGAACGGTGCGCGGCGAATCGCCGCTACGAGCGTCCGGCACGCGTCCGCACGCGTCTGTGGCACCAGCCCATCCGGCTGGCCGAAGACGGCGTAGGCGCGGGCCAACGCCGCGAGCGGCATGCCGAACACCGGCACGCCACAACCGTCGGTACCGAGCGCGATCCGCTCGGACGGAATGCCGCTCATGGCGCTGACAGTCGCCAGCATGAGCTGCTGCACCGGATGCGCCGGCGATTCGTAGCCTTCGAGCGGAGCGGCAAGTCGCAACGCCAAGGCGAGCATCCCGGAATGTTTACCGGAGCAATTATTGTGTAGGGTAGTAGGCACTTCGCCGTTATGCTTCATTCGGTCAGCGGCAGGTTCATAATAAGGGTAATGGGGACCGCAGGCTAGGTGATCCCCGTTCAACCCTAATTTATTGAGAAAGCGCTCTATCGCTTCGAGATGGCCGCTTTCACCGTTATGAGAAGCACACATGAGTGCGATTTCTTCCGGGACAAGCCCATAGGCTTCGACAGCACCCGATTCAATGACAGGAATAGCCTGTAATGGCTTGGCAGACGATCGTGCGAATGTAGTGACCTCAGGGTTCCCTATGGAAGCAACAAGACGTCCTTGGGTGTCAACGACGGCGATATGACCCCGATGCACCGACTCGACCAACGGACCGCGTGTAATGGAAACAAGACGTTCTGCATGCAATGAATGATTAGACATAGATGATATCACTCCTGAGATACAATGCTCGGTACGGGAGAACGAAAAACGAATAGGAGGGGCATGTCATGTTCCCTGAACGCACCGGCCTTATTATTTGGGTTAATGATTTGAAATCCATTAAGAACTTGGAACGGTTCGGTTCCATCCACTACATTTCCAAACGAATGCATTATGTGGTGATCTACATGAATGCGGATAAAGTGGACGAAGCGACCAAAGCCATCCAGAAATATCCGTTTGTAAAAAAAGTCGAGCGATCGATGCGCAGCGAAATCCGGACTGAATATAATAGTAATGTACCGGATAAATCCAAACTTTACACATAAGATTGTTTCCATTGAATTGTGGCTACGGAAGCCTATGCTAAACCTTTTGCAAAAAAAAGTCCAATAGGTTAGTCGAAATTGCGCACACCCTGATGCTCAGCTTACTATGGTGCATAGGGTGTGTTTTTAATAAAAAAGTACTTCTAACATAAGTATGGCGACACAAATGATAACGCTAAACTTTTGTTCTAAATTTCACGCAATTCACAATATTATATAGAAATTAAAAAAATGATGCATTTTTCAATTGGAAAATATTTAGAAATCGAGTAAAATAAAGCTATCTTGCTGTACATAGGAATAGAGACCTATTTTATGGGGATGGGGATACAATCATGAAGGATAAGATGATGGATAGGTGGAATACTTATGAACCATTTTATGTCTTGCTGGGAGATAAGAAAGTAGCAGATATTATCATAACGAACCATGCCCGTTCTCGTTGGGCGGATCGTGTAGAATTCGAGAAGACCGGGTTTGAAGACATATGCGCATTTTTGTGGGATCGACTGAAGAAAGAACAAGTGCAACCGTATTACAAGAATGAGAAGGACGTTTATGTGATCGAAGAAGATTTGGTCATGGTGGCAGAGTTCACTGTGCTGGAGAATGAATTCGACATTGCGGGCAACCCGCTTCATAAGATGATCGTTGTCACGTTTCTCGGTCGGATGTCCGAAGTGATTGAGCTAAGGGATCTGAAGTCGTACTATTCCTGGCTACGCCACTCCCGGAGAATGACCTTGATCAAGAATAGCCGCAAGCGCAAGTAAGCGTGGCATGACAACAAATACGAGCTGGACTCCTTAATCCGGATGAATGAGAAACTTGACATGACTGAAGCCTAGGGCATGTAGAATTTCCTGCATGCTTTTTTGCGTTGAACGTTGCAAACCGATGATGGTTAAGATAGATTTAATTTATTGGATTAAGCGTTTCGCAGAAACGCACTTCGTTAGCAGGGGGTAGGAACGCGTGGCGCTTAACTTTCACCAACTGCACATCTTCTACACGGTTGCCGAGAAAGGCAGTTTCTCTATGGCAGCTCAAGCGCTCCACATGACACAGCCTGCGGTAACGATGCAAGTGCAGGGACTGGAGGACTACTTCGGGACGAAGTTGTTTCAGAGGTCAACCAAGAAGATCGAGATTACCGAGGCCGGACGGACGTTGCTCCCTTTCGCCAAGCGCAGCATCGATCTGATCAAGGAAACAGATGTGGCTATGTCTAAATTCACGCATATGGTGGAAGGACGGCTGCAGCTAGGCGCAAGCTTGACGATTGGAGAGTATGTGCTCCCACGTCTACTTGGCCCGTTCAGTAGAGAATACCCGAATATCTCGGTCAGTATGAAAGTAATGAATACGACTCAAATTCTGGAAGAGATCCTGAATCATCAACTGAATTTCGGTCTGGTCGAAGCACCTGTTCATCATGCTGACGTGCGAACTGAAGTGGTATTGAATGATGAGCTGAAGCTGATCGTACCGTCCGACCACCCGCTCGCCGTGAAGGAAGTCATATACCCCGAAGATCTGGCCCATTATCCGTTCATCTTGCGTGAGCAAGGTTCCGGTACGCGTCAGGTGATGGAGCAAGAGTTGCTGCGGGTCGGCATCGGTCCGAGTCAGTTGAAGATCGTCATGGAGCTTGGCAGTACCGGAGCGATCAAATCAGCGGTGGAAGCCGGCTTGGGCATCACGGTACTATCTCCGTCATCGGTGAAGCACGAAGTCGCGCTAGGCTTGTTCCAAGTGAAGCGGATCGAAGGGGTCACGTTCACCCGACACTTCTATTCGATCTACCTGCAAGCGACGCTGCTGCCCATATCAGCTGTAACTTTCCTGACGTTTCTTAGGGAAAAAGATTTGCAGGTATGGCTATAAGAGGAGGAGGTGGTTATGGTGAACGAGGTTGATCTGCATATGCATACTACTGCTTCAGATGGGACGAATGCACCTTCGGAAAATGTAAGACTGGCGAAGGCTGCCGGGTTGTACGCAATCGCGATTACGGATCACGATACCGTAGCAGGATTCGCAGAAGCGAGGCTAGCAGGGCAACAGCAGGGCATACATATCGTACCAGGTGTTGAGATCAGTACAGTGGCGAATGGTCAAGATATTCATATTCTGGGGTACTATATGAATGTGGATGACGCATTGTTGCTAAGTCGGCTCCGACAGTTGAGAAATACGAGAGAAGAGCGCAACACTCTCATTCTAGATCGTTTGCAGGAGCTTGGAATGGCCATCACAATGGAGGAAGTGCTTGAGCAGGCTGGTAAGCGTGTACTAAGCGACGAGACAATCGGACGCCCGCATATAGCCAGTGTGCTTCTTAACAAAGGCCATGTGTCCTCCATTAGCGAAGCATTCGACCGATACTTGGGTAAGGGTGGAGCCGCTTATGTGAACGCGCCGCGAATTACTCCGTTCGATGCTGTAGATTGGATCAAGGAAGCAGGCGGTGCCGCCGTAGTCGCTCATCCGGGCTTGTATGGGGATGACGCGCTGGTGGAATCAATCGTGCAATATGGAGCGGTAGGAATTGAAGCTTACCACTCTGACCACTCGATGGAAGACGAAGCCCGATATGCAGCGATGGCCACCCGGCTGGGTGTTCTCGTAACCGCAGGATCGGACTTTCACGGCGTCCGCAATGGACATGAGTTCCATGCACCGATCGGATCACGAAGAATAGGATCTGAAGTGCTGGAACAATTACAAGCTGTTATTCGTACATAAATAGACACAACTTTTCTTGCGAGAGGTTAAGGAGAGGAATCACACTATGGTTAAAATCAAAAAAGCAATTATACCCGCAGCAGGTCTCGGAACCCGCTTCCTGCCAGCGACAAAAGCTCAACCGAAGGAAATGCTGCCGATCGTGGACAAGCCTGCGATCCAATACATCGTCGAGGAAGCAATCGCTTCTGGAATCGAGGATATTATTATCGTAACTGGCCGCAACAAGCGGGCCATCGAGGATCACTTCGACAAATCAGTCGAGCTGGAAACGATTCTTGGAGAGAAAGGCAATACCGAATTGCTGCAGCTCGTGCAGGATATTTCCAACATGGTGGACATTCATTACATTCGCCAGAAGGAGCCGCTTGGTCTCGGTCATGCGGTGCTGTGCGCCAGGAAATTCATCGGGAACGAACCATTCGCCGTTCTGCTGGGTGATGACATCATTAATTCAGATCCCCCATGCTTGAAGCGGATGCTTGAACTGTACGAGCAGCAGCATCGTTCCGTTATTGCGACCATGCAAGTTCCTTGGCAAGATGTTGGCAAATACGGTGTCGTGTCGCCGGAATCGGGACAAGGGTCGAACTATTTCTCCTACATATCTGATCTGGTCGAGAAGCCAGACCCAACGGAAGCTCCTTCTAACCATGCAGTCATCGGACGGTATGTGCTTGACCCGGAAGTATTCGAAATTCTGGAGAAGCTTCCGCCTGGACGAAATGGGGAAATTCAACTTACGGACGCGCTGCGCATCTTGAACCAGAAGCAGTCGATGATCGCTTATCATCTGGAAGGCAAACGCTACGATGTCGGGGACAAGTTCGGCTATATCGAAGCTACGATCGAATTCGCTTTACAACGGGGCGATCTGCAGCCACAAGTCCAACAATACTTGACCAATCTTGTTCGGCAATGGGATACGAAGTAAGTTTAGGAAACATCTGAAGGGGTGGGGAACGATGATTCGAGTAGCAATGTTAAGCTTCTGGCATGTACATGCCAAAGACTATGCTAGACAAGCCAATGAGCACCCGGGGACACAAATAACCGCGATATGGGACGAGCTTCCAGAACGAGGCCGCAAGGAAGCAGAGGAGCGCGGTGTCCGCTGGTACGAATCACTGGACGAGCTGCTGCAGCAGACGGATATTGACGCCGTTATCGTCGATGCGCCGACGAATATCCATCGAGATGTAATGGTGAAAGCAGCTAAGGCAGGTAAACATATATTCACGGAGAAAGTCATCGCACCGACATTGAGCGAAGTGAACGACGTTCTGGATGCTGTGCGTGCGAATGGTGTGAAGCTCACCGTGTCACTGCCGCGTGTATACTATGGTTATACACTAGCGATTAACGAGGTGCTGGAGCAAGGTTTGCTAGGTACCGTCTCGTTCGTTCGCGCCAGGTTGGCGCATAACGGCTCAACAGCCGGTTGGCTGCCAGAACACTTCTTCTCGTTGGAGCAATGCGGTGGAGGGGCGCTAATCGATCTCGGTTGCCATCCGATGTACTTGGCTCGATTGTTCCTCGGCTTGCCCACGCAAGTAAGTGCACATTTCGGCTACGTGTCGGGCAAGGAAGTGGAAGACAATGCAGTAGCTGTTCTGCAAAACGATGCAGGGGGCATTGCTGTTGTAGAAGCAGGCTTCGTCACTTCATTCTCGCCGTTCGAGCTTGAAGTCCAAGGGACAGAAGGCTCCTTGCAATATAGCCAATTAGACGGTAAGTTGTTGCTTCGTAGTAGCAAACTCGGGGAAGAGGCCGCGAAGCAATGGAGTGAACTTCCTATTCCGGCGGATCAGCCGACTGCATTCCATCAGTGGGTCGATCATATCGTGAACGGTACGGAAGCAACCGACAATATTGCCTTGGCTGTTGACCTGACGACGCTCATGGAAGCAGCGAACTTGTCGGCAGAACGGAAACGTCCTGTGCGACTGGATGAGATCACAGCGTAACATTAATAGCGATCATCAACCTGTACGTATCCAATGACAAGAAAGCCATCCGAACCTTATCTGGTACGGGTGGCTTTCTTTGTCATATTAAAATTAGAATGTATAACTAACAGCAAGAATTTGAATCCGAATCAAAAAAATATCCTGTATTTATTGAGCCTAGGAATCTCTATAATCCAATTAACAAGCCATTTCTCAAGCGAAAAAGGAGAGGGTCAATCGTGTGAAAACCATGCGTGACCATAGCAATTCTATGCGGTAGCTATTTTTTTGTAAGCGATTCCATAGTTGAATGCCAAAAGATGTTGGGGAATGAAAGGGGTACGAGTACATGAAGGAAGAGAAAAGTGTCAGCCGAAGAGAACTGCTCACCATACTTGGTACGGCCGGAGCGGCAGCGGTCCTGTATTCTGCTATTGGAGGGTCTGAAGCTCTGGCGAAGGGCGGAGGACGATCCGTTAGGGAGGACGTATACGGAGGACCGCCGGAATGGAAGGACCTTACCTACTGTATAGCGATTACGATTGCTGGACTGGAAGCTTTATCGAAACCTAATCCCGATACCGTTTATTTTGTTACCGACCCGGGCAAGGAAGGTCCGTTCATCTACGACTCCAACGATACGACATCCCAAGCTAATAGGGGAACGATTATGGTGTCGAACGCAGGCAAACGATTTAAGCGTATTTTCAAGGAACCGATGAATGTAACCTGGTTTGGCGCAGTAGGGGATGGAGTAACAGATAATTCCACCGCATTCACCAATGCGCTTGATGCCATACGTACGAATGGTGGAACGATTTATGTTCCCAAGGGTACGTTCCTTCTGAAGACCGCACTTGTGTTGAACGACAAGATGAATCTGCAGGGACAGTTCACGGAATCCAAGCTCGTGTTCGAGCTGTCCGGCAATACTGCCACAACTACCGGTGTCCTTGTTCTCGGTTCCGATCTGTGCGTGGAACGGCTGCATATCGATGTGAAATTAACGTCCACTCTTCATGGATTTCGAGGGAACAACGTGTCCGTCGGGGAATACGTGTCGACTAGCTACAAAAATTTGAATAACATCATCATCCGGGATCTATGGTTGACCCGGCAGGACACKGGTTATCTTAATAACGCTTTGGCGATTTCCGGAGACGCGCATCATGTTCTCGTCGAGAATATTAAAGTAAGAGGTAAAAATACAATCGGTATCATGGCGCACTGGTCGGGTGACTCTCCAGCGAATAGCAACTCGCTCGTATCGTATCACCCTCATGATATTGAAATCCGTAACGTGGATATAGAGGATTCACAGGAATCTGCCATCTGTCCTTCGGCCTCATATAATTTCAAAGTATCGGGACTGAAGGCGAGGAATGTACGGGCGGTTTTCCGGGCGATGGCTGGAGACTTGGCTGATTCACGAAGCTACCCAGGCAATGGTACAACTCATGAAGACCAACGCGGGAAATCGATGACCGGCATCTTGTTGGAAAATGTGTACGCAGAGAATGTTGCTACATCAGCTATATTCTTCGGCATGATCGGTGCCGTTAATGACGCTCAGGGCAAACCAGTTTGGTCCAAATCGAGGCAATCTTCCGCTGTCCTGAGAAATATTGAAGTTAGAGGCGGCAACTCGACCGACTATGCCATCTATATCGACCGATTCAGCAATCTGTCTGCAGAGAACATCCGGACGGCCGACTACAAGGGCTACAGTGTATACGTATTCCGGGCGGAGAACGTGCGGTTGTCGGGATTGAATTTGATGGAAGTGAAGAGGGGGGTATTCATCAACCAGAGCGGGAATGTCGCTATCATGGACAGTTCGATCCAACTCGATTCGTCAAATGTGAGAACCGATGCAGATGCGTATCCGATTCGCATCGAAGGAACGCTGAAAACGAGTACACTAGCTCAGGCTCTGCAAGTTGGGGATACGACAATAACACTAAATGCGAAGATCGATTCGCTCGAATTCCGTCAACTCGTAGAAATTGCGGGAGTCGGAACGGTCAAGGTGAGCGATTTCTACGTTTCTACCGAAGCGACCTCGTTTCATATTGAACCGTCGACGATTTCGGCCGCAGCGGGCACCCAAGTGCTTGCCGCAAGAATGGCTCGGGAAATTGACATCGTCCGGTGCAAAATTCGAAACGGACATTCCGGTGTCTATTATCCGTTCCATGTCGACGGAGTGACAATTCTCGATTGCGATATGGATAACTTGTTTTACTATGGTGTTTATGGCGGCACGGGCTCGTCGGTCGGCTTATCCAATGTCTCCATCATACGTAATCGAATTCGCAAATGCGGCGTGAACGTATTGGATCCGAATGTGACGTCACCTGTGTATACGGGACAAATCGTAGCCAAGAATACGAACATTCTCACTATACGCGATAACGTGCTAGGCGATAAAACGAATGACACCGCATATTCCATTCAAGTGCACGAATCGTGTTCCAACGTCATGGTCGAGGAAAATATATCATTCGGTGTCCGAAACGCTACCGATTACGCTTACGACTTCATCGATCAAACTGCTTCCGCACTCGCATTGGGAACGAATGCATACAATGCGAATCGGCTTCAAGGGAAAGGTAAGCTTCGCAAGGGAACCGGAGTGAGCCACGAGTTGACGGACAATGGCAATCGAATCATCAAGGCTGCCCTTGCTCCGACTTCCGGCAATTGGCTCGCGTCCGATCTGGTGTACAATACGGCTCCGGTGGCCGGAGGTTATGTAGGGTGGGTTTGCACGCAGGGAGGGACGATGACGGTTGTTGCTTGGCAGAATTCCGCCACTTGCACATTGGGAGCTTTGACCTATACGACGGCTAACCGGGTTTACCGATGTACGACGGCGGGCACGACGGGCACGTCCGAACCGACCCATACGAGCGGAACGGTCGCCAACGGAACGGCTTTGCTCGAACATGTTGGACCCCTTGCTGAGTTTAAGCCGTTCGGATGGATCGTTTGAGAGCGGTTTTTCTGGTAATTTTAGCAACAGTGGAGCCATAACGCTGCTGCAAGTGGGCGGAATCGAACTGCCGGTACAAGGATCGAATACTACTTGGGAGGGGGAAATTCTGCAAATATACATCATTTGTAGCTGGAATCCCCCATTTAAGTCGAATTGCTGCAAAAGTACATCATTGTTCCGCCAAACGGTCCCATTCAGGGAGGGAAGGCCACGAAATCCTGTACATTTGCAAGATTTTTCCCTCCGAATGGGCTTTTAGCTCTGAAATCCTGCATATTTGCAGCAGTTTTGATAAAGTCCTGTTCTTAGATCCCTTTGAAGGAAAGAAGAACAGGAGTAGGCAGGCAGATGGAGTGGAGAAGCGACAGTGTCCGCCTTGAAATGTTGGCCCAACAATGACAAACCTATAATCCAAGGGCGATGATTTCAATAGCGGTCGGAATCCTCCACATACTTTCTCCTCACCGCGAAATACAGAGCTCAAACGCCAAAAACCGTCCGATGATCAATCGATCTTCCGGACGGTTTTTCTTTACTTAGACGAATCTCAAGCTTTGACCGACAAGGGCAATTGCTTAACCAGCTCTTCGTCTGGCGTGATGAACAGCGTCTTCTGTTGCTCATAGATGACGAAACCTGGCTTTGCGCCGTTCGGTTTGCGAACATGACGGATCATGGTGTAGTCGACTGGGACTTGACTGGATGACTTGGCTTGACTGTAGTAGGCTGCGAGATTCGCCGCCTCATGCAGCGTCTGATCGCCGAAGCCGCTTCCCCGTATGACGACGTGCGATCCAGGAATGTCTTTGGTGTGCAGCCACGTGTCATTGGCTTGAGCCAATCGATTAGTCAAATACTCGTTCTGATTGTTGTTCTTCCCCACATACAAGGCAAATCCTTCACTTGAGGTGTAGCAGGTAAGAACGGGCTTGTCAGTCGGTTTTTTCTTTTTTCGTGCTTTTTTACTGCGATCTCGAATGTAGCCTTGCTGGATTAATTCCTCACGGATCTCTTCAATGTCCACGATTCCTGCATTATCCAGCTGCTGAAGAATCGTGTTCAAGTAAACGATTTCCTCGTGAGTGCTCTGGATTTGCTCCGAGACGATCGCGAGACTGTTCTTGCTCTTCGTATATTTGCGGAATAATCGTTGAGCGTTCTCCGAAGGTGTAAGTAGCGGATCAAGCTCGATCCGCATGGATCGCTGCTCCAAATCATAATAATTGACGACTTCCACGTGCTTCATCCCTTTGCGAATGAGATGCAGCGAGGACGTGAGGAGTTCCCCCATGATCCGGTATTTGTCGGAATCCTTCGCTTCCTCAATCGTTTCTTCGAGCTTCTCCAGCTTCTTGACGTTTTTGTTCCGCTCATTAATCAGGAATCGATTCATATCGGACGTGCGTTGCTTAACCGTATCACGTTCCGCTTTATCGCCATAATACGATTCCAAACATTCACTTACCGTGGCATACGACTTTGCATCACCATTCACATGCGTCAGCGAGACGATGGAGAATATAGCCTTGCCGCTTTTGGAGTCGATGACGATGTTCGGCTTGTACTGATGTTCCTTGACATCTTGCATCATTGATTCGAAAGGACTCCACACTTGCAAAGTATCAGCATGCTCGCTTCCCAACGAAGTTGGATATCCGCTGCGATGAACAATTTCGTGGGCGACTAGGGGACTAATCCCGCTGAACTTCGCGACCAACTGCTGTTGTAAGGTTGTTCGCTGTTCCGAGTCAACGGGGTGATCGGCCATCGCAGCGACAAATTGTTCCTGGATGACGTTCAGTGGATTGAGCTTGCCCTGCTCAGGAGGAAACACATAGGCGCTCCCCGGCATAACAATTCGGTACGTGCTAATCGCAGGGGTGACATGGTGAATGCCGTCGAGAATGATGCCTGACTGCGGGTCCATCAATATAATATTGCTGTGCCTGCCCATAATCTCAATGAGAACCCGCTTAGAGCTAACATCACCAATTTCATCACGTTGCCGAACGTCCAGTTGAATCATGCGCTCCATACCGACTTGAGAGATGGATTCGATAACAGCACCTTCGCAATGTTTGCGCATCAGCATACAGAACATAGGAGCTTCAGTCGGGTTGACAAACGACTCGCTGGTGAAATGTACGCGTGGATATGTAGGATTGGCGGACAACAGCAGCTTATAAGTCGATCCTTGTGAACGAATTTGCATCACGATATCGTGCTCAGTAGGTTGGTGGATCTTATGAATACGTCCTCCTGCACATACCCCGAGATCGTGGGCGATTGCATGAGTAACGAGACCGTCTAGTGACATAATCGAAACACGTCCTTTCAAACTTGGCTTGCAGCCGCAACTTGCCCGGCTAACTGAAAGTTTAAATACTCTTGGACAAAAAAGCAAAGGAGACTTTGAATAGGAGTCGATTCTCCTGACGAATGGAGGGATCATCATCTATAACATTTACACAATCGCCTCATATTTCCCAGCTTGTCTGAATACTTTAGGGTTGTACAGATTTTTCGTGGAAAAGAGGGAAAAACGGGATGAGTCAGAAGCAATGGTATCAATTAAATCCGGAGGAAGCCGCAGCCGAGAACAAGGTGCATCCGTCGCAAGGGCTTTCCAGTGACGAAGTCCGGGATCGCCTGGAACAAGGCGGATACAACGAATTGTCGGAGAAGAAAGGCGTCCCGCTCATTACTTTGTTCTTGAACCAGTTTAAAGATTTCATGGTGCTGGTGCTGATGGCGGCAACGCTCGTATCTGGGCTGTTGGGTGAATACCTGGATGCAATCACCATCGTTGCCATAATCGTCATGAACGGTATCTTGGGCTTTATCCAGGAGTTTCGCGCAGAACGGTCCCTTCGAGCATTGAAGGAGCTGTCTGCCCCGTCTGCCAAAGTGTTAAGGAGTGGGACGATTCAGCAAATCTCAGCACGTGATCTTGTGCAGGGAGATATCGTGTTGCTCGAAAGTGGAGACCGGGTGCCGGCGGATGTACGATTCCTGGAGACGAACGCATTGTATGTAGAAGAATCCGCGCTCACCGGGGAATCCGTACCTGTCAGCAAGCTAACTGAGGCGTTGACAGGCGATGATATTCCGCTAGGTGATCAGAAGAACATCGGCTTTATGGGCACGATGGTGACGCGCGGAACGGCCCGCGGCCTCGTAGTCCGAACAGGAATGGCAACGGAGATGGGCAAGATTGCGGATCTGATTCAGAATACCGAATCTATGGAAACACCACTTCAGCATCGATTAGAGCAACTTGGGAAAATATTAATCGCCGTCGCAATTGGCCTGACCATTATGGTCGTGATCGCTGGCATTATGCATGGCCAACCGGTGTATGGCATGTTTTTGGCTGGAGTAAGCCTTGCAGTCGCCGCCATCCCCGAAGGATTGCCTGCGATCGTGACGATTGCGCTCGCATTGGGCGTTCAGCGCATGATCAAACGTAAGGCCATCGTTCGCAAGCTTCCATCTGTTGAAACGCTGGGCTGTGCTTCTATCATATGCTCCGACAAGACCGGTACGCTCACTCAGAACAAAATGACAGTTACTCACGTATGGCTCGGCGGAGACGTACTGGAAGTAACCGGTGAAGGCTACGAACCGAATGGCAATATCCTATCATCCGGAGCACATATGGACGTAAGAAACAACCAGATGATGCGGCGGTTGCTACAGATCGGAGTGTTATGCAATAACGCCTCACTGGTAGAAGAATTACCGGAATCGAAGAAGAAATCGTCCAAGGAAGTGCTGAAGCCAATATGGAGCATCCAAGGTGATCCTACGGAAGGCGCTCTTGTCGTCCTGGCAGCTAAAGGTGGTGTCACGAACAGTTCACTGGAAGGACTGTACAAGCGTGTTGGCGAAATTCCGTTCGACTCCGAGCGTAAGCTCATGTCGGTGCTGGTGCAGCATCAAGGAGGGCGGTTGCTGTATACGAAAGGCGCGCCGGATGTGATCGCTGACAAATGCGCGTACATATTATGGGACGGAAAGGTGATTCCGTTCACTTCAACTTTGAAGCAGAAGGTGTTAGCGGCAAACGTTGGGATGGCTAGATCCGCGCTGCGTGTACTCGGTCTTGCCTATAAGGAATTGAAGACGACAGAACGGGATGACACCGCCCAAGGTCTGGAGAGCGGACTGATCTTCGTGGGTCTTACCGGTATGATCGATCCTCCGCGCAAAGAAGTGCGTGATTCGATCACTACATGCCGTCGGGCAGGGATCAAGACGGTAATGATCACGGGGGATCACCAAGCAACAGCAGAAGCGATTGCTCAACAGCTCGGCATGTTGCCAAGCGGAGGTCGATGCGTCAATGGGCAGGAGCTTGCTGCGATGAGCGATGAACAGTTGGAAGCGGAGGCCGATCAGATTTATGTGTACGCTCGCGTATCACCTGAGCATAAGCTGCGCATCGTCAAGGCGTTGCAACGGCAAGGCCACGTCGTGGCTATGACCGGAGACGGGGTGAATGATGCCCCGGCGATCAAGGCGGCTGATATCGGTATTGCGATGGGGATCAGCGGTACCGACGTGTCCAAGGAAGCATCCGCACTCGTATTGAGCGACGATAATTTCGCTACAATCGTAGCGGCTATCGAAGAAGGGCGCGGTATTTACGAGAACATTCGGAAATTCATCCGGTATTTGCTCGCTTCCAATGTTGGTGAAATTCTGACGATGTTCTTGGCGATGATGGCCGGCATGCCGCTGCCGCTTATCCCGATCCAGATCTTGTGGGTCAACCTGGTGACTGACGGCTTGCCTGCAATGGCGCTTGGTGTCGATCAAGCTGAGAAGGATTTGATGCAGCAACGACCACGCGGCTCCAAGGAAAATATATTCGCACGGAGATTAGGTTGGAAGATCATTAGTCGCGGTATTCTGATCGGGGTATGTACGTTGGTCGCTTTCTGGATTGTCCTGAAGGACAATCCGACCAGCGCCGGCAATCTCATACACGCTCAGACAGTGGCTTTCGCAACGCTTGTCATGGCCCAACTCATTCATGTGTTTGACTGCCGCAGTTCGAGGTCAATCTTCCATCGTAATCCGTTTCAAAATAAGTATTTGGTACTGGCGGTGCTGTCGTCGTTAGTGCTCATGCTCGGTGTGGTGTATATCGAACCGATGCAGCCCATCTTCAAGACCGTGCCGCTTGACCTGATCGATTGGATGGTGGTGCTCATCTTCGCCGGCATACCAACGTTCCTGATGGGTCTAGGCAGCGTGATGGGCACAAGCAAGAAGTCGAAGCGTCCACCGATCAAATACAGCTCCAAGCCGATTACCAGATAATATGGAATGACCGAGGAAGCCCGTTGTTGCAGAAGCAGCTGAAAGTAGCTGCTCCTGCAACAACGGGCTTTTTGTTTACTTCTTGCATAAGCTCTTGTGGCTCCAACAGTAGTCACTTATGGGACATCTACTATGCACAGACCGTGATATGCAATATAATAAGGGCTAATTGAAAAAGGAGTAGGATCGCTATGAACTTTACGAAGATGCACGGCCTGGGCAACGACTTTATCGTCATTGCCGGCCTAGACGTATTGCCAGAACAAGCTTCGCAGCTTGCTATACAATGGTGTGACCGTCATTTCGGCATAGGTGCCGACGGTCTTGTATATATACTTCCGTCTGAACAGGCGGATTTCCGGATGCGCATCATTAACGCCGACGGATCAGAAGCAGAGCAATGCGGAAATGCCATCCGATGCGTGGCCAAATATGTATACGACCGAGGCTTGACTGAGAAGTTGGAGCTTACAGTTGAGACGCTTGGTGCCGGTGTACAGTCGGTTCGCATCGTTGCTGTCGACGGTAAAGCTTCATCTGTAACGGTGGATATGGGGGAGCCGATTTTGCAAGGACCGGCCATTCCAACTACGCTTGAGCAAGAGCAGATCGTCAATCAACCTCTTGTTGCAGCTGATGGAACCGTGTTTCAGATTACTGCGGTGTCAATGGGCAACCCACATTGTGTCATATTCGTGGAGGATGCTCCCCAATACGATCTGCATAATTGGGGTCCTAAGTTAGAGGTTCATCCCCTGTTCCCGAACCGGGTGAATGTGGAATTCGCGACCGTGCGCTCTCGAGCCCATGTCGATATGCGCGTATGGGAGCGGGGAGCGGGTCCAACTCTTGCATGCGGAACAGGTGCATGTGCCACACTGGTTGCCACGGTGTTGAATGACTTGACCGATCGTGTCGCTACCGTGTCGCTGGCCGGAGGAGATTTGACGATAGAATGGGACGAGTCGAACAATCGGATATACATGACAGGCGGAGCGGAAATCGTATTTGACGGTGAGCTGCCGTCAGTAACCTAGATAGCTTAAGATACGTAGGTTTTGCCTTCACTTTGTGAGGTTATTTAAGAGAATGGTGGAGATGGGGATGCGTAAAGATTTTAGAAGCGTATTAGCGAGTCAAGTATTGACTGGCGACGGCGCGATGGGGACATATTTGTATCAGCTTGGCTTTACCGTTGGTGCATCCTATGAGGAGTTCAACATTCTGAATCCGGATGCGATCGCGGACGTCCATCGCCGCTACTACGAAGCAGGTGCGCGCGTAATTGAGACGAATACGTTCTCAGCGAACCGCGAGAAGCTGTCCAAGTTCGGACTGGAGCAGGAAGTCCGGGCGATCAATCGGGCTGGAGCAGCAATTGCGCGCAGCGCGGTGGGATCGGACGCCTATGTTGTCGGAGCGGTGGGCTCGATTCGCGGCGGTGGAAGACGCGCGATCCAGACGTCTGCCCTGCTGAACGATTACGAAGAACAGATCGCTGCCTTGCTCGAGGAAGGTGTAGACGGCATCTTGCTGGAGACGTTCTACGAGCTCGAAGAGCTGGAGCTGGCGCTGCAAGTGGTAAGGAGACTTGGAGGTTCGCTTCCGGTCATTTGCCAGTTCGCCGCCGAAGGCAGCGGCGGTTCGCGAGACGGCGTTCCGTACGCGGACGCCTTTACCCGCTTGCGCGACGCTGGCGCTGACATTGTCGGCTTCAACTGCCACAGTGGCCCGAACGGCATCCTCCGTTCCCTGGAGCAGCTTCCACCGACACTAGGCTTGCCTGTATCGGTGTTCCCGAACGCAGGCTTGCCGAGCTACGTCGATGGGCGCTACGTGTACGGCTCGACGCCTGAATACTTCGCCGAGAACGCGCTGAAGTTCGCGGCGCTCGGCGCCCGTATCGTCGGCGGCTGCTGCGGCACGACGCCCGAGCATATCGCCGCGATCGCCGCGGCGCTGCAAGATTACGCGCCGCAGCCGGGCAGCGGCGCGGCAAGTGATACCGGCGCGCTAGCCGCGGCGCCGGTGCAAGTGACCGAGCCCCGCGCAGCGGGCTCGGCAGGGGCTTCCGCCGCCGCAGAGGCGGGCGGCGGGGCGTCGTCGGCGGCGGCGGATGCGCCGACGCTGGTTGAGCTGGCGCGTGAGCGCCACACGGTCATCGTCGAGTGGGACACGCCGCGTGACCTGGACATTACGCGCTTCATGGAAGGCGCGCAAGCGCTCATGGCCGTAGGCGCGGATTCCATCACGATGGCGGACAATGCGCTCGCGGTTACGCGGATGAGCAACATGCCGCTTGGCTTCCTCGTGAAGGAGCGACTGGGCGCTCGCCCGCTGCTGCACATTGCCTGTCGGGATCGCAATCTGATCGGCACGCAATCGCACTTAATGGGGCTGCATGCGATCGGGATCGATCATGTGCTCGTCATTACCGGCGATCCGTCGAAGTTCGGTGACTTGCCCGGAGCGAGCTCGGTGTATGACATGACCTCATTCGAGATGATCCGGATGATCAAGCAATTGAACGAGGGGATGGCTTTCTCGGGCAAGCCGCTGAAGATGAAGTCTAATTTCGTAGTAGGCGCGGCGTTCAATCCGAACGTTAAGCATTTGGATAAAGCGGTTCAACGGCTGGAGAAGAAGATCGAAGTCGGGGCTGATTACATCATGACCCAACCGGTATACGATGCGCGTCTAGTTGAGCGGATCTATGAGTCTACGAAGCATTTGAATGTGCCGATATTCATGGGACTAATGCCGCTGGTCAGCGGGAATAATGCAGAGTTTCTACACAATGAAGTACCGGGTATCGTACTTCCCGACGAAGTAAGGAGCCGGATGGCTGGCTTGAGCGGGCCTGAAGGTCGCGCTATGGGTGTTACGATCATGAAGGAACTGTTGGATGTGACCTTGCCTCTCTTCAATGGAATCTACTTGATGACACCCATGCATTTTTACGGGATGTGTGTGGACTTAACGCAATATGTATGGGAAAAGACAGGTCAGACCGCGCGTGTTAATAGCTCGACTGCGCATTAGGAACAATTCCACTTGTACCCACTAGTAAAATCTATTAAAATGGTGGAAATGGATGTGATCCCAAATGATTCGCAGTATGACAGGCTATAGCCTGGCTGAGGGTAATTGCGACGGTTACTACATGCAAGTGGAAATTCGTACAGTCAATCACCGCTTCTGTGAGATGTCGGTACGAATGCCACGGGAATGGCTCGTCTGGGAGGATGGGATCAAACGCACGATCCAGCCGTTCGTGAAGCGCGGTCGCATCGAAGTGTCCGTAACGCTGGAACGATTGACTGCAGCTGGAAGAACGGTGGAAGTTGATTGGGCGCTTGTGGAGGCGTATCGCGATGCAGCGGAACAACTTCGTCACCGGCTCGGATTGCCGGAATCGGAGCTGCTGACACTCACACAGCTGCTGCAGCTGCCCGATCTTATCGTCGTCCGCGAACACGGCGGTGCAGCAGGTGCACCTTCCAACGATAAGCTGGAGGATGCGCTACTGGACGTTGCCCGCGAGGCGGCCAAACGATTGGTTGTCGTTCGTGAAGCGGAAGGAGCACATCTGTCGCGAGATATCGCCGAACGCATAGGTGCCCTGGAGCACATGCAGCGTGAAGTGGTTGGAGTGGCTCCCGCTGTTGCCGTTGAATATCGGGCCAAGCTGACACAGCGTCTGAACGAACTGCTTGGTGATCGAAGTGTCAGCGGGGTGCAAGATGAGGCAAGGCTGACGATGGAAGTCGCCATGCTTGCGGAGCGGTCCGATATTCAGGAAGAACTGACCCGTCTGGACAGTCACTTCGTCCAATGCCGCTTGCTGCTGCAGGCAGACGAACCGATCGGACGCAAGCTTGACTTCTACATTCAGGAGATGAATCGAGAGGTCAATACGATTGGTTCCAAGGCGAACCGCGTTGACATCGTGAACCAGGTCGTGGAGATGAAGGCCGAACTCGAGAAAATGCGCGAACAGGCTCAGAATATCGAGTAAGGCGGAGGATAAGGCCGCAACCAGCGTTAATAAGCGGTAAAAGTATGAGTAAATGCGGAAACGGTAAGAATAGAGCAGACTGTATAAGTTTGCCATCAACCGCCAAGCAGTTCTTGATTATGGGGTCCCATAAAGGGTTCGGATAACGTTTCGACGCACCGCTTCAATTTTGTGGGGTAAAAGGATGTAGGAGGGCAATAATGGCCATTAAATTAATCAATATCGGGTTCGGAAACATCGTCTCCGCGAATCGGATCATCTCGATTGTCAGTCCCGAGTCAGCACCGATCAAGAGAATTATTCAGGAAGCACGCGATCGGCACATGCTGATCGATGCAACCTATGGAAGACGGACTCGCGCCGTTATTATTACGGACAGCGATCACGTAATCTTGTCGGCGGTACAGCCGGAGACGGTGGCTCATCGATTGTCGAACAATAAGGATGACGATCATGACGAATAGTGTACGGCCCGGTACGGACAGAGGCCTGCTTATTGTTCTGTCTGGACCATCCGGAGTAGGAAAAGGAACAGTATGTACAGCATTGCGCAAGCTGGCTCCAGAACTAGTCTATTCGGTATCCGCAACTACTAGGAACGCAAGGGCCGGAGAAACGGATGGCGTTAATTATTTCTTCAAGACGAAGGAACAGTTCCGCTCCATGATCGAGCACGATGAGCTGTTGGAGTGGGCGGAATACGTAGGCAACTACTATGGGACGCCGCGCAGCTTCGTGGAACAAATGTTGAATCAAGGCAAAGACATCATATTGGAGATCGAGGTTCAAGGGGCGCTCAAGGTCAAGGAGAAATTTCCTGAAGGAGTGTTTATCTTCCTCACACCGCCATCATTGCCTGAACTTCAGAGTCGGATTGTGAACAGAGGAACCGAGACGGAAGATTCGATTCGCAGCCGGATGACGGTGGCGATTGATGAAATCCGATTGATGGAGCAGTATGATTATGCGGTTGTGAACGATCAGGTGGATTTGGCCTGCCAGCGCATACAAGCGATTCTAATTGCTGAGCATTGCAAGCGGGAACGAGTTCTGCCGCGTATTCAAAAATGGATGGAAGAGGTGCACTAACATGTTATATCCTTCAATAGATTTGCTGATCGACAAGGTGGACAGTAAGTATTCGCTGGTTGTAGCTGCTTCGAGACGGGCGAGAGTGCTGAGGGAAGGCACGAAGTCAGAATTACGTGATCCGAAAGCTCATAAGCAGGTTGGTGTAGCGTTGGAAGAAATATATGGCGGGTTGGTACTGGTCGAATCCGACCACGAGAACATCAAGTAATTGAATTCGGAAAAGTGACAACCTTCGCAGAGGTTGTTATTTTTTTCAGCAAATAGTTAAATTCGGGGTTCTCAGGAACAACAATCGGCCTGAAGTAGGAGGAATCGCGATGTGGAAAGGTAAAACGATCGTGTTGGGGGTTACGGGCGGCATTGCCTGCTTCAAAGCGGCTGCCTTGTGCAGCAAGCTCGCTCAGACCGGGGCAGATGTGCGCGTCATCATGACGGAATCGGCAACCAAATTCGTTGCGCCGCTTACGTTCCAGACACTGTCCCGACACGATGTCATCATCGATACGTTCGATGAGAAGGACGCGTCTGTCGTTTCACATATCAACTTGGCCGACTCGGCCGATCTGGTTGTAGTGGCACCGGCTACGGCGAATATACTGGCTAAGATGGCTCACGGATTGGCTGATGATATGCTCAGTACGACCCTGCTTGCCACTACAGCGCCAGTGATGGTCGCGCCTGCCATGAATGTACATATGTACGCCCATCCGGCCGTGCTGGCGAATATGCAGACATTGCGCGATCGCGGCATCCATTTCGTCGAGCCGGGCGAAGGGCAGTTGGCGTGCGGCTATGTGGGCAAAGGTCGACTGGCAGAGCCCGAAGAACTGATGGCGGCGATCAGCCGTATGCTTCATCCCAACCAGCCTTTACTCGGACGTCATGTGATGGTGACTGCGGGTGGTACTTTGGAGCGTATCGATCCGGTTCGTTACATAACGAACGATTCATCCGGCAAGATGGGTTTTGCGATCGCAGAAGCAGCGAGAGACATGGGCGCACGGGTTACAATTATTAAAGCCAAGACGACGGCTGTACCTCCTTCGGGTGTGGAGATCGTGGATGTCGTTTCGACTGTGGATATGATGAAGGCGGTCCAGGACCGATTCGCAAGTACGGATATTGTAGTGAAAGCAGCTGCGGTTGCTGACTATCGTCCTGCAGAAGTAGCGGATCGCAAGATCAAGAAGAAAGAAGAGACGCTGACTCTCCAACTGGTGAAAAATCCAGACATCGTGCAATGGTTAGGGGAGCACAAGCAGCATCAATACATCGTCGGTTTCGCTGCGGAAACGAACGATGGGGAGCACTATGCGATGGATAAAGTCCGGCGGAAGAAAAGTGATCTGCTTGTGCTAAACGACGTATCTGTCCCAGGAGCGGGATTCGGCACGGATACGAACATTGTGAAGCTGTATGATGAACACGGTCTAGTTCGTGCTCTACCTCTGATGAGTAAGCAGGAAGTAGCTCATGAGCTGCTCACGTTAGTGGCTGATCGTATCAGCACGCGAGTGCCGGGCGGTCCGACACAAACTGCGACTTCTGACGCAGAGGTCGGGAGTGACCATTGATGTACGCACAAGTAATTGTCGACGTCTCTTCCAAGCAGACGAATCGGCCGTTTGATTATGCCATTCCACTAGCGCTGCGCGAATGGGTTCAGATCGGAAGCCGCGTCGGCGTGCCATTCGGGCCGAGGAATGTGCAAGGGTTCGTCGTTGGAATGTCCGACCACTCGGATACGCCTCCAGCCAAGATGAAGTCAGTCCAGGAAGTAATGGACCTTGTTCCTCCGTTGACCGAAGAGCTGGTGGARCTGGCGCGGTGGATGAGCAGATCGTATATTTGCCATGAGGTAACGGCGCTTCAAGCGATGATTCCGGGTGCGTTGAAAGCGAAGTATGAGAAAGTAGTTACCGTATCTACATCTGCAGCCGTACCGGTATATGGCAACGAAGATACAGCTTCCATGCAAATGTCCTTCGCGGATCCGGAAGAAGAGGAACTGCTCCGCTTCGTACGCAACCGGGGGCAAGTAAAGACAGAGCTGTTGCTGCAAAAGTTCCCCGGGCAAGGCAAGCTGCTGAAACGACTGCTGGAGCATGGCGTGTTAAGTGAGATGCAGACTGTCAAGGACAAGATGGGTCTGAAGACGGCGTTAACGGTTACTCCCGTGGTTACCGGAGAAGTTTTGGAACAAGCGCTTGCGAGTCTGTCCACCAGTGCCAAACGGCAGCAAGATGTGATCCGACATTTCATCGATCATCCAGAGCCGATGAAGCTGGCGGATTTGCTAGCTCAGTATGGGATAAGTGCAGGGACGGTCAAGAGTTTGGCGGACAAAGGCTGGCTCGACATCAAAGAGGTGGAGGTATTCCGTGACCCGTATGCGGGCCGTCACTTCGTGCCGACCGAACCTTTGCCCTTGACCCCGACACAACGCGCAGCGTTCGAGCCGTTGTCCCAGTCATTATCCGATCAACTTCACAAGGTGTTCCTGCTCCATGGTGTGACCGGTAGTGGGAAGACTGAGGTGTACTTGCAAGCGATACAACAATGCCTGGATCAAGGGCGGGAAGCCATCGTGCTCGTCCCGGAAATATCACTCACTCCGCAGATGGTGGAGCGATTCAAGGGGAGATTCGGCGACCTGGTCGCCGTGCTTCACAGCCGGCTATCCACAGGAGAACGGTATGATGAATGGCGCAAGATTGGCTTGAAGCAAGTAAAGGTAGCGATTGGAGCGCGATCTGCAGTGTTTGCTCCGTTTACCCGAATTGGACTTATTATTATTGATGAAGAGCATGAGTCATCCTATAAGCAAGAAGAGAGCCCCAAATATCATGCCCGTGACGTGGCGATTGCGAGAGCTCGCTCCCATGGAGCCGCTGTTGTGCTAGGCTCGGCAACACCATCCCTTGAGAGCTATTATCGGACGCAGCATGGCAGTGAGTCGTTCGAAGGCGAGCGTGGAGCGCGAACCGCTGGATTGATCCGGCAGACGCATGACGGCTCCATCACGGGGCTGCAACTCAAGCCACCTTACGAGTTGTTGCGTATGGATTCACGTGTGGAAGGCCGTCCGTTGCCGGAAGTTCATATCGTAGACTTACGAGACGAGCTGCGCGGCGGCAATCGCTCCATGTTCAGCCGACCGCTGTATAAAGCGATTGAAGATCGGTTACACAAGAAACAACAGATCGTTTTACTGCTGAATCGCAGGGGGTACTCCACCTTTGTGATGTGCCGTTCGTGCGGTTACGTCGTCCAGTGTCCACATTGCGATATCGCGATGACGTATCACCAGGTATCACGCACGATGCGCTGCCACTATTGCGGTTTGAGCGAACCGGAGCCTCGGATATGCCCAAGTTGCGAAAGCGAGCATATTCGATATTTCGGTACGGGAACACAGAAGGTGGAGGAAGAGCTTGGCAAGCTGTTCCCTGGTATCCGCGTCATTCGGATGGACGTCGACACGACGGCCGAGAAGGGCTCCCACGAGAAGCTACTGACCCGATTCCGTAACAAGCAGGCAGACGTGCTGTTAGGGACGCAGATGGTGGCGAAAGGGCTCGATTTCCCTGATGTAACTCTGGTTGGCGTCATTGCGGCCGATACGGTGTTGAATTTGCCTGATTTCCGTGCAGCTGAGAAGACATTCCAATTACTGACACAAGTAGCAGGACGAGCTGGACGGCATACCCTTCCGGGCGAAGTATACATCCAGACGTATACGCCTGAGCATTATAGCATCGAGCATGCGAGCCATCATGATTATGGATCGTTTCTGCGAGAGGAGCTGCATGCGCGACATGAACGGGGTTATCCTCCTTTTTATAAGCTGATCCTCATTACGTTTTCACATGAACAGGTTCCGGTTCTTGTGYGAGC
Organism: Paenibacillus sp. P4_E11; assembly: GCF_056401635.1. Classification (NCBI taxonomy): domain Bacteria; kingdom Bacillati; phylum Bacillota; class Bacilli; order Caryophanales; family Paenibacillaceae; genus Paenibacillus; species Paenibacillus sp. P4_E11. The sequence continues at coordinate 30,817 of NZ_JBFUIX010000035.1, forward strand.
GTCGGAAGCCTTTGCAACTAATTTACGGGAAAAGTGGGAGCGTTGTGCTGCCTGTGGAATACCTGGAAATGAATTTGAGCTGCTGGGTCCGATTGCCTCGCCGATTCCCCGAATCAAGGATAGATATCGATTTCAATGCATGGTAAAATATCGGGGAGATATCGATGCGACAGGCATGATCGGTGCAACGACCGATGCCTTCGAGGAGCTGGTACGGCAGCAGAAGCTGCTGATTAGCGTGGACGTCAATCCGCAAGTGCTCATGTAAGCACACAAGCTATAAGAGAAAGTTGAAGGAGCGTGCTGTAATGGCCATACGTATAATTGTAAAAGAACCTGATCCGGTGTTGCGGGAAAAAGCGATTCCGGTGAGTAAATTTAATGCCAATCTGCATAAATTGCTGGACGACATGGCGGACACGATGTATGACGCGGAAGGCGTAGGATTGGCAGCACCGCAAATCGGCATATTGAAAAGAGTTATCATAGTTGATGTGGGCGATGAGAATGGCTTGATTGAAATGATAAATCCGGAATTGGTGAGCAAGGAAGGTGAGCAGTTCGGTCCCGAGGGCTGCCTTAGTATTCCAGGACTGACTGGCGACGTCAACCGTGCCTTGAAAGTGACGGTTAAGGGTCAAGACCGCAACGGACAATCGATTGAATATACCGGATCGGAACTGCTAGCGCGAGCGTTCCAGCATGAATTAGACCATCTGAATGGCGTCCTGTTCACCGATCTAGCGCAAAGCGTATACCGCAGTGCGGACCGGCCAGGAAACGACGAGGAGTGAGGCGCATGAACATCGTGTTCATGGGGACGCCAGAATTCGCCGTTCCTTCTCTAAGAACGCTGTTGCAAGAAGGGTATAACGTAGTTGGTGTCATCTCCCAGCCGGATCGGCCGAAGGGACGCAAGCGCGAGCTGGCCCCGACACCCGTCAAGGCAGAAGCACTGCTGCACGGCATTCCGGTGCTGCAGCCTGCCAAGCTGCGCGATCCTGCTGCAGTGGAGGAATTAGCTCGACTACAACCGGACTTGATCGTAACGGCCGCCTATGGACAGCTGTTGTCCAAGGCAGTACTCAGCTTGCCGCAATACGGCTGCATCAATGTGCATGCTTCATTACTTCCGAAGTACAGAGGCGGTGCACCGATTCATCATGCGATCATGAACGGAGAGCCAGAGACTGGCGTCACGATCATGTATATGGCTGCAGGACTTGATACGGGTGATATGATCAGCCGAGTGGAGGTTCCGATCGGTGACGAGGATACGAATGGAACGATGTTCGAGAAGCTGAGTATAGCCGGCGCCGAGCTGTTGAAGCGCACATTGCCTTCGCTGCTTGCAGGTGAGCTGAAGGCCGTCCCACAATTACACGAGGAAGCAACGTATGCAGCGAATATTAGTCGTGAGGATGAGCTGATCCGTTGGGATCGGGATTCCAAGCAGTTGTACAATCAGATTCGCGGACTGAACCCATCTCCAGGTGCCTTCACCACGTATGAGGGCGATGTATTCAAAGTATGGGCTAGCCGTAACCCCGAATCGTCCAACGCTTCTTCCTCTATTCACCCGGAGAAGTCGTCTGTTGAGCCAGGAACTGTGCTTCAGATGACGGCTGATGGCCTAGAAGTACAGACCGGTTCTGGCTCGCTCTGGCTGACTCGAGTCCAGCCAGCAGGCAAGAAGGCAATGGATGTATCCGAGCTTTCTCGCGGCACGACCATTCCGCGAGGGACAGTGCTGGGAGCYTCGTCTTCTTCCGCAGTGGAAGAGGAAGGGGCCGCACAATGAAGAGTAAACCAACTTCTCGCCCAATCAGTGCCCGCGAGCTTGCCATGGACATCTTGACCCGGGTTGAGCAGGAACAGGCATACAGTAACCTGTTGCTGAATCAGTCCCTACAGAAGCACTCCCTGGATCGTCCGGATGCCGCTCTTACGACTGAGCTCGTCTACGGGACGATTCAACGTCTTAATACGCTCGATTATTGGTTGGGCCAGTTCGTAGACAAAGGCGTACCCAAGCTTCAACCTTGGGTACGCAATCTGCTTCGGCTCAGCTTGTATCAATTGGTGTACTTGGACCGTATTCCGGAACATGCTGTTGTGAACGAGGCCGTGAACCTGGCCAAGCGCAAGGGCCATGCTGGTATTTCCGGCATGGTGAATGGCGTGCTTCGCAACTTGATCCGGCAACGGAGCTCGCTGACCATCCCCACCGACCTGCCACCGGCGGAGCGGATCGCGCTCACGCACTCCCATCCGTTATGGATGGTGTCGGCGTGGATCGCCAAGTTCGGGGAAGCGATGACGGAGCGCATCTGCGCCGCGAACAACACCGCACCGAAGGTGAGCGTGCGCGTCAATACGAATCGCAGCAGCCGGGAACAGCTGCTGGCTGCCATGACAGACGGCGGCGTATCGGTACGGCCGTCCGAGCTTGCCCCGGCGGGGATCATCGCCGAGGGTGGAGGTAATATGGCCTTCACCACTTGGTACAAGGAAGGCCTGCTCTCCATCCAGGACGAGAGCTCGATGCTCGTGGCCGAGGCACTCGACCCGCAGCCTGGCATGCGGGTACTCGATTGTTGCGCCGCGCCAGGCGGCAAGACGGCTCATATGGCCGAGCGCATGGGCAATCGCGGCCAGATCGTCGCCTGCGATGCGCATGAGCACAAGCGGCAACTGATCGAAGATCAGGCGCGCCGCCTGGAGCTGACATGCATCGAGACGCGAACTGGCGATGCCCGCGAGCTGCCGGACAAGTTCCCTGCCGGTTCGTTCGATCGCGTGCTGTTGGACGCTCCTTGCTCGGGGCTCGGTGTGATACGCCGCAAGCCGGATCTGAAATGGAGCAAGCAGCCTGATGAGGTTGCCGCTATCGCCATCCTGCAGGCCGAACTGCTCGAGAGCGCTCAGCAACTCGTTGCTCCAGGCGGCGTGCTCGTGTACAGCACCTGCACCTTGATGTCCGAGGAGAATGAAGATGCTATTGAACGGTTTCTCGCTGACCACCCAGATTTCCAGCTCGATTCCATGCCTGTAGCCTTGCGCCATCTACCGGGAGCTGATAGCGGCAAGGTAACGATTCTGCCTCCTGACTATGGCTCCGACGGATTCTTCATAGCCCGGCTTCGTCGAATAGAGGCGTAACTTTAGCAATTCGGCAAACTATGATAAACTAGTTGAAATAGCCGTATCCTCGGTTATGAATAGAAATTAATATACGGGTAGTGATTCGATGAACGAAGATCAACGATTGAAACCATTAAAACCGCTTGCCCCCCATGTGCCGGAAAAGCCGTTTGTATATGACCTCTCCCTGGAAAGCTGGCAAGCTTGGGTGCAGGACAACGGTGAACCGGCTTTTCGTGCAGGTCAAATATTCGATTGGCTGTACGTGAAGCGGGTGAATTCGTTCGACGAGATGTCGAACTTATCCAAGGGCTTGCGTGATAAGCTGTGCGACCAGTTCGAATTCGTCTCGTTGACCGAGATCGCCAAGCAAGAGTCCAAGGACGGCACGGTCAAGTTTTTGTTCGAGCTGCAAGACAAGAATGCGATCGAGACCGTTGTAATGAAACATAATTATGGCAACAGCGTATGTGTAACTACGCAAGTTGGCTGTCGAATCGGTTGCACATTTTGCGCCTCCACATTAGGTGGACTGAAGCGGAATTTGTCTGCTGGAGAGATCGTCGCTCAGGTTGTTCAGGCTCAGAAAACACTTGATGCTAACGGTGAACGGGTGAGCAGTATTGTCATCATGGGAATCGGGGAGCCGTTCGAGAACTACGAAGCGATGATGACGTTTCTCGGCATTATGATCCATGAGAAAGGTCTGAACATCGGGGCGCGGCATATTACCGTTTCTACGAGCGGCATCGTGCCGAACATCTATAAATTCGCCGACGCTGGAACCCAGATCAATCTGGCGATTTCCATCCATGCTCCGAATGATGAGCTTCGTTCCAAGCTGATGCCAGTGAATCGGCGGTATCCGTTCCAGGAACTGATCGATGCTTGCAAGTATTATCTAGAGAAGACGGGTCGCCGCATCACGTTCGAATACGCCTTAATGGGTGGGGTCAACGACAAAGCTGAACATGCGGAAGAGCTTGGCCTCGTGTTGAAGGAGATGCTGCCGCTTTGCCACGTCAACTTGATTCCCGTCAACTTCGTATTGGAACGGGATTTCAAGAGAACGGTTCGGGATGATATATTCACGTTTCAACGCATACTGGAACGTCATAATATCCCGGCAACGATCCGCAGAGAACACGGAAGTGATATAGCAGCCGCCTGTGGTCAGCTGCGTGCAAAGCATTTGGAGTCAGGGGTGAGGTGAGAAGGATGCTTACGGCCTATAGAACGGATATTGGGAAGGTCCGTTTAATTAACGAGGATCGGGCTGCCGTTCAAACTGGATTGAATGGTTTCACCCTCGCCATTGTGGCCGACGGGATGGGAGGACACCAGGCAGGGGAAATTGCAAGCAAGATGGCGGTGGAGTTAGTCCAATCGCATCTGCTTGCCGTACATAATGGATTGTCTAACGAACGGCGTCCAGAAGCGGTTAGACAGGCTATTGTTCACGCCAATGAAACGGTGTTCGAATTTGCATCGAATCAACAGCGCTACTACGGAATGGGGACGACTGTCGTTGTGACCTTAGCTTCCGTAAAGGACATTACGATAGGCCATATCGGCGATAGCCGGGCTTATTTGTGGCATGTTAATGACGCTGACAAAGGGAAGGGTGCCGCTCAATTCCGCCAAGTGACTGAGGATCATTCGCTTGTTAATGAGTTGATCCGTTCGGGTCAAATTACACCAACCGAAGCAAGCACACATCCCCGGCGCAATGTTCTGACCCGTGCACTTGGGACGGATAAACACGCCGAAGTGGATGTTACTCTGCTCACGTGGCAGTATGGCGATATCCTCCTTATGTGCAGTGATGGCTTGAGCGGTCTTGTCGATGACGACGTTATGGCGCAAGTGCTGGCTACTAACCAGGATCTGGAATGGAAAGCGGACGAATTGGTTCGATTGGCGCTGCAAGAGGGCGGAGATGACAACATTACCGTCGTACTGCTCGAGAATAAGGAAACGACCAAATTTATAAAAGACGGGGGGGATGATGAATGATCGGTCACGTGTTGGCAGGACGCTATGAGATCCTTGACCGGATTGGCGGCGGAGGCATGGCCTTGGTGTACAAAGGGCATGATATCTTACTTAATCGTAAAGTGGCAATCAAGGTGCTGCGCCAGCAATACGTGCATGACGAGGAATTCATTCGCCGGTTCCGGCGTGAGGCTCAGGCTGCTGCCTCACTATCCCACCCGAATGTGGTCAGTATATATGACGTGGGTCAGGAAGATGAGATTCACTATATTGTGATGGAGTATGTGGAAGGCAAGACGCTTAACGATGTGATCAAAGAGCGTGCGCCCTTGCAAGTGGAGGAAGCAATCCAGATTGCCGGTCAAATATGCGATGCGCTTGACCACGCCCACCACAACCAGATCATACACCGGGACATTAAACCGCACAATATTTTGATGGGCAAGAACGGCAGAGTCAAAGTAACAGATTTCGGGATTGCGCGAGCTGCAGATTCGTCACAGATTACGCAGACCGGCTCTGTCGTCGGCTCTGTCCATTACTTTTCTCCTGAGCATGCAAAGGGTACGTCTACCGGGGCGAAGTCCGACATTTATTCGTTAGGAATCGTACTGTATCAAATGTTGACGGATACTCTTCCGTTCTCTGGAGAAAGTCCGATCAGCGTAGCGTTGAAGCATTTGCAGGAAAATGTTGAGGAACCTCGTAAGGTAAACCCGCTTATTCCGCAAAGTGTAGAAAATATGATTCTGAAATCGATGCGCAAAAATCAGGATGAGCGTTATCAGTCAGCCAAAGATATGCTTATGGACTTAGAGACGTGTCTGCTACCTGAGCGACGCAATGAGCCGAAGATCGTATTCGCGGGCGATGCGGATGACCAGGAGAAGACGAGGGTGCTGCCTGCGATCAAGGGTGATGGCTACGGTATCAATGACCGATCTCTCGATTCGCGTGGAGATTATACGGATAAGCCTAAGCGCAGCATGCGATGGCTGAAGCCGACGATCTGGGCCGTTGTTATTATCGCGCTGCTGCTCGGACTTTGGTATGCCGTAGGGGTAGTGAAAGATATGATTACAGTGCCTGAGGTGGACATTCCGAATGTTGTGAACAAGAATGTGGCGGATGCTCAGAAGGAACTGGAAGCACTTCAGCTTAAGACCAAGGTTGTCCAACAACCGAGCAAAGAGTTCGCCAAAGACATCGTATTCGATCAGAACCCAGGACCTATGAAAGTAAAGATTAACTATGAGGTCGTGCTCTATGTGAGCCTGGGAACGGAAAAGCTGAAGATGCCTGACTGGACAGGTAAAAATGTCAACGACATTATAAATACAGAACTTGTCCGTTTAGGGATTGCGCCTACTCAAGTAACCCGTGACGAAATATTCGGCACAGATGAGCCGGGAACGATTATGAAGCAGCTTCCTGCAGCGAATGAGGAATACGATCCGAAGACTGTTGCGATCAAGCTTACGTATAGCAAGGGACGCGAACAGTTCGAAATGAAGGATTTGTCAGGACTGACGGCATCGGAAGCAACTCAGCAAGCTACAGTTCTGGAGCTGAAGCCTACGATTGAGAATGCGCCTACTTATAAGCAGCCCAAAGGTAAAGTGTTCGATCAATTCCCGTACAAGAAAGGTGAGCTCGTCACCAAGGGAGAGAAGATCAAAATATTTGTCAGCAGCGGATACCCACCCGAAGCTAAAGAAGTGACGAAATCAAGGACGATCTCGCCTGCAGTCAAAGGGAAAGAAAGCACGATTAAGATCATTTACAGTGACGCAAGAGGCGACAATATTGAGTGGGGTCAGCGGAAAATATCCGATGTGCAGACATTCGACGTCCCTCTGGTCTTATCGCCGGATAAAGACGGCTCGATTCAGTATTTCGTCGATGGCAACCGGATTGACATTGAATCGGTTCTGTACAATGCGAAGCCGGGAACAGGGACCGGGGGAACTGGCGGCTCAAGCACTGGTAACGGCACGGGTACTGGCGGTTCAACCAGCCCAAGTCCTACTCCATCGCCTACGAGCAAGCCTGTTAACGGTACGCCTAGTACTACCACGCAGCCGACTCCGACACCTACACCAAGCGGAACCGGTACTGGAGGCCGGAACTAATGCCAGAAGGATTGATTATAAAGGCATTGAGCGGTTTTTATTACGTACAGCCCTCTGATGCAGCGGAACATGCCGGGGAAGTCACACAGTGCAGGGCAAGAGGGATTTTCAAGAAAAAAGGGATCACCCCTCTTGTGGGGGATCATGTGCTCTACGAGCAGACGGAGAACGGGGAAGGGACTGTAGATGAGATCCTTCCTCGTTCCACCGAATTGATCCGGCCGCCAATTGCTAATGTGAATATGGCGTTGCTCGTCTTCTCCTCGATCGAACCCGATTTGAACTTGCAGCTGTTGGACAAGTTTCTGGTTCATACCGAACAAGCTGGTTTGGACACGATTATTTGCTTGACCAAGCTGGATCTATTACTTGACGGTCAAGTGACTACGGTTACAGATGAGCTTACCCTGGAACAAGCCAAGCAGCTGTATGAGTCGATCGGCTATACGGTTATTATTACGAGTACCAAGACCGGGGAAGGCCTGGATGAAGTCCGTGCAGCGTTAGCCAATCGGATCAGTGTCTTCTCTGGGCAATCCGGAGTAGGTAAATCATCACTGCTGAATGCGATTGTACCTGGACTAACATTAGAGACGAATGAAATCAGTATGAAGCTCGGTCGGGGTAAGCATACGACACGCCATGTGGAGCTGTTTCCCTTGGCTGGCGGCGGCTTCGTTGCCGATACGCCAGGCTTCAGCCAGCTTGATTTCCTTCAGCTCGAACCGGAAGACTTGTCAGGTTGCTTCGCCGAGATGCGGGGCTACAGTGCAGGGTGCAAGTTCCGTGGCTGTCTGCATCAGCAAGAGCCAGGCTGTCTGGTGCTGGAAGCACTGGGGCAAGGGAAGATTGCACCTAGCCGTTATCGGCATTACAGCTCATTTCTGATTGAAATGAAGGAGAGGAAACGGAGGTACTGACCGATGGTAGTTTTGGCTCCTTCGATATTATCGGCTGATTTCGCCCGGCTGGGCGAAGAAATTCGCGACGTTGAGCAGGGCGGCGCCGACTGGATACATGTCGACGTCATGGACGGCCACTTTGTTCCTAATATTACACTCGGGCCTGCTATCGTTGAGGCGATTCGTCCCTATACAAAGCTGCCTCTCGATGTGCATCTGATGATATCGAATCCGGACGTTTATATCGAATCGTTCGCCCGTGCGGGTGCTGACATTATTTCCGTTCATACGGAAGCTTGCCCGCATCTGCACCGGACGATCCAGTATATAAAGTCGTTCGGCGTTAAGGCAGGTGTCGTATTGAATCCGGCTACCCCTCTGTCCTCATTGGACCACGTGTTAGATGAGGTTGATTTGGTGTTGATTATGACCGTCAATCCCGGGTTCGGCGGCCAGCAGTTTATTCAGTCCATGATCCCTAAGATCGCCGAACTTCGCAATCGACTTGAACGTATTGGACGGTCTGAGGTGTATCTTGAGGTGGACGGCGGGATTAAAGAGGAGACCGCGCCCTTGGTTATTCAAGCCGGGGCTAATGTACTTGTAGCCGGCAATGCCGTATTCGGCATGACTGACCGCAGGTTGGCAATGGAACGGATTCGAGGACGAGGGGGGGACACCCACTAGCATGAAGACGTTGAAGTTACTTTTGTTTAGTTTTATCGCAGGCCATTTGCTGCTCATTTTTTCGTGGAGCGGCACCTCGATATTCCGATATGTATACTCCTTGGGAGCATTGTTTCTAGGCATTTATTTCTTCAAAATGTATGAGTCCAAATGGAGACGAATCTCATTCATTCTTGTTTCGGTCCTTTTTTACTTTATCCTCACCGTCTTTTATGTCATTGTGGGGAAAATACCATTGTTMAATCTCGAACCACCAGGACTCAATATGTAAGCCTAGTCTGCATGTTTGGGAAGTATTTCGCATACACATCACTACAGGAGCCGAATCCCTGTAGTTTTTTTCTTTTGTGGGCAGGCACTTTTGTCGGGATCGCTGAATAAGATGTATTATATGGCTTAATCATTGGCAAATGCTTAAGGAGGGGTAGAGGTGAAATTTTATACGATCAAGCTACCGAAATTTCTGGGCGGTTTCGTGAAAGCGATTCTGGGTTCTTTCAGTAAAAATTAAATCCGACATAGTCTGATGTTCGAAGCAACATTTGATTGCCACCATCATACTTAAGATGTGACCTCTGGAGTCAGCGTAGAGGTTCGCACACAAAAAAAAGCACCTCCGATTGAAGGTGCTTTTTGTCTATGCAGATTCGGCTGACGCCGAATGCATAAGTTACACGCGAACGAGCTTGCCAGACTTAAGAGCTCGAGTGCTCACATACACGCGCTTCGGTTTACCGTCCACGAGGATGCGAACCTTCTGAACATTCACTCCCCAGGTGCGCTTCGTCTTGTTGTTAGCATGGGAAACGTTGTTGCCTTGGTGAGGGCCTTTTCCTGTAATAAAGCATTTGCGGGACATATTAAAACACCTCCTAACGATAACTTCAAGTGCAGCGAAATAACTCCGAAAACATACTTTAATATAATAGCATAACCACTTTCAGGTAGTCAATGATAACAGATGCATCGTTTGCATTTATTTCTTGGGTCGATTATAGTAAAATGAAAAGACATCTAACTTTTGATGTGAAGTATGGATTGGAATGATGGCCGATTTTTCAAGGAAGGATGGAGCATGCCGATGCAAATCAAGAGCGATTTGGGAACCGTACACGTTTCGAATGATGTTATTGCGGTTCTAGCCGGTTCAGCGGCATTGGACTGTTATGGGCTTGTGGGGATGGCTTCACGCAAACAGTTGAAGGACGGGATCGCCGAGCTGCTCGGCCGCGACAATCTAAGCCGTGGCGTCGAGGTGCGACTCGATTCTGAGATGGTACATATCGACCTTCATATCATTGTCAGCTATGGGACCAAGATATCGGTTGTCGCACATAATGTGCAGTCCAAAGTGAAGTATGTATTGAATGAAGTAGTCGGGCTTCGCGTCGATTTCGTTAACATAATTGTACAAGGTGTCCGCGTATCGCGATAGGAAGGGGATTTTTTCTTGAGTAAGCGCTTTAATTTGATCAATGGGTCGGATTTCACCCAGATGGTATTGTTGGGGGCGGCGAATTTAAACGCAAATGTAAGTCATGTCAATGCGTTGAACGTATTTCCCGTCCCGGACGGAGATACTGGAACTAACATGAATTTGACCTTGACTTCAGGAGTGGAAGAGCTTAAGAAAAAAACGTCCTCACATATAGGGAAGTGTGCAGAAGCTTTATCCAAGGGGCTTCTTATGGGCGCGCGAGGCAACTCCGGGGTCATATTGTCGCAATTGTTCAGAGGATTCGCCAAAGCGATTCCGGAACAAGGTGAGATTAACGCCGTACAGTTCGCAGCCGCTCTTCAGAACGGCGTCGATACCGCATACAAGGCGGTCGTGAAGCCTGTTGAAGGCACGATATTAACGGTAGCCCGTGAAGCGGCCAAACATGCATCCGTAGCTGTCCGTCGTACGAGCGACGTCCTGGAACTCATGATCGAAGTGCTGAATAAAGCGAATGAAGCGCTGGCCAAAACTCCGGAGCAACTTCCCGTGCTGAAGCAAGTCGGCGTCGTAGATGCTGGTGGGCAAGGGCTCGTCTGCATCTATGAAGGCTTCGTGTCAGCGCTTCGAGGTGAGGGTGAGCTGCTTTCTTCTACTTCGGGGACAGCATCTGTACCTGGGGGATCAAGAGCTGAGGCATCCTTATCAAGAGGAGTGAATACCGCTTCTGGATTCGATCAGGCTTCTCATGCTCATGTAATGCGGAGTGCCCAAGCGCAGCTGTCTACGGAAGATATTGAATTCGGCTACTGCACGGAATTTATGATTCAACTCGAGGCGGGTAAATCAGCTGGTTGGGTGTTCAGCGAGCTCGGGTTTCGTTCCGACCTGGAGAAGCACGGCGATTCGGTTCTTGTCGTAGCAGACGAGGACTTGGTGAAGGTGCATCTGCATGCGGAACACCCAGGTGAAGTGCTGACAATGGCGCAACGATATGGAGAATTGATCAAGATCAAGATTGAGAATATGCGGGAACAGCACACCCATTTGCTAGTAGAGGACTCAGAAGTAGAAGCGGCGTCGAAGTCAGGTTCTGATCATGATGGTAAAGCTGTTTCCACTAGGACTACTGGGGAAGAGAAACCATTCGGATTCGTAGCCGTATCGATGGGCGGCGGTATAGCCGCTATCCTCGAAAGTCTGGGAGCCGATGTAGTCCTGTCTGGGGGTCAGACGATGAACCCTAGCACTGAAGATATCGTGAATGCGGTTCAGCGAGTTGCGGCGCGGACTGTATTCGTCCTGCCGAACAATTCGAATATCATCATGGCAGCGGAGCAGGCGAAGAGCTTGGTGGATAAGGAACTGATCGTAATTCCGTCCAAGACGATTCCACAAGGTTTGTCAGCGTTGCTTGCCTATCAGGACAACGCGGATACGTCACGCAATACGGAAGCGATGCTTCGCGCGATTGCAGGGGTACATTCGGGGCAAGTCACATACGCCGTTCGCGATTCGCAGATTGACGGACTGGATATTAAGCAAGGCGATTACTTAGGTATTCACAATAATAAGATCGTTACCTCGACACCGGAATTAATTCAGACGTGTCAGGCGTTATTAGGTTCCATGACTGCTGATAGCGGCGACATTATTACGATCTTGTCTGGGGAAGAAGCTCCGGAGGACGTAACTGCGCAATTGGTGGACTGGTTAGGAGCGGAATACCCGGATGCAGAAGTGGAAGTGCATAGAGGCGGACAGCCGCTTTATTATTATATTTTTGCTGTAGAATAAATTCGCATTCGAATGGAGGAACATACATGGCTAACATTCGGATATTGACTGACAGCACGTCCGATATTCCTGAGCAGGTACGCAAGGAACTCGGTATCGAGATGGTGCCGCTTAAAGTTCATTTCAATACTGAAACGTTCTATGATGCTGTTACGATTCAACCGGAACAGTTCTATGAGAAGCTCAAGACAACTTCGAAGCTGCCAACTACATCGCAGCCTTCACCAGTCGATTTTGTTGATGCATTTAAGGGTAGCAGGGAGGAGCAGTCCCGCCCTGTTATTGCCTTAACGCTTTCCTCTGCATTAAGTGGAACTTATCAATCAGCGGTATTGGCTAAGTCGTTGTTGGACGAGCAGGTGGATGTGACCGTGATTGATTCCAAATCCGCTTCATACGGGTTCGGATTGTTAGCAGTTTCTGCTGCCAAGGCGGCGCAGGAAGGCAAGAGCAAGGAAGAGATCGTCGAACTGATCCAGCAAATACGCGGTGAGACTCGAATCTATTTTTTGGTAGACACGTTGGAATATTTGCAGAAGGGCGGCCGGATCGGGAAAGCGTCCGCTTTATTCGGTTCGTTGTTGAACATTAAGCCTATACTGACAATTGATACCGAAGGACAGGTAGCACCAGTCGATAAAGTGCGGGGTCAGAAGAAGGCAATTGCCCGCATACTGGAGCTATTGAAAGCTGAATTCGGACAATCTGAGGTACTGGCCACAGTCGCTCACGCCAATTCCCCCGATGCGGCACAAGAGTTCAGTGGGCAGCTGCGTGAACATCTCAATATTCGTGAGATGTCATACACTTCTGTCGGACCGGTCATCGGCACGCACACAGGTCCAGGTTTGTTGGCTGTGTTCATGATTCCGGCACGATGAAGATGCAAGGGTTATCCGCGGGCTTGGACTTATTCACTCTTCCGCTCACACAGGTAAAGGGAGTCGGTCAACAGAAGGCCAAGGAATTAGAATCGTTCGGTATATACTCGATTGGGCAGCTGATCGAGTATTTTCCATTTCGCTATGAGGATTACCGAATCCGTGATCTGGCCGATGTTAGTGATGGTGAGAAGGTGACCATAGAGGGCAGCATTTATAGCGAGGCGGTCTTACAACGTTATGGTCGCAGCAAATCCCGTCTGTCCGTTAGGGTGCTGTGCGGTTCAATTATCGTGACGGCAGTCTGGTTCAACCGTCCCTTTCTGAAGGAAAAGCTGGTCGCGGGTCAGGCGATCGTGCTGTCCGGCAAATGGGATCAGCGACGCAAGCAAATGACGGTTACGGATTCCGAGTTCCCTGGCGGGGCTTCTGGCGGGCGTTCGGGGACGCTGCAGCCTGTGTATTCCGTCGGAGGGACCATTACCCAGGCATGGATGCGCAAAGCGATTGGACAAGCGCTGACGCAGTTCAGCGCGATGATTCCAGAGGTGCTTCCTGCCGAGATCATCAATAAGTATGGGTTCATGCCGCGCAAGCAAGCCGTTCATGCGCTGCACCATCCGGAAGAAATTGAGGCCGGGCAAGAAGCGAGGCGACGGATGGTGTATGAGGAGTTGTTCTTCTTCCAGCTCAAGCTTCATGCGTTCCGAGCCATACAGCGTAAGCGAACGGATGGGATTGCCCATGAATTCGATAATGAGGACGTACGTCAGTTCGTACGCAGTTTGCCGTTCACACTCACCGACTCCCAGAAGAAAGTGATCGGGGAGATCTTGCAAGATCTGAAGGAGCCATATGCAATGAATCGGCTGCTGCAGGGTGATGTAGGCTCGGGCAAAACGGTTGTCGCGGCGGCCGCGTTGTTCGCAGCTGTGAAGGCGGGCGGACAAGGGGCACTTATGGTGCCGACAGAAATTCTCGCAGAACAGCACAAGCGCTCTTTGGAACGTATGTTCGCTGAGTATGGTATCCAAGTAGGGCTCCTGACCGGCAGTTTAACCGATCGACAACGTCGAGATATGATTGCTTCGATGCATATGGGACTCATTGACGTCGTAGTCGGCACACATGCGCTCATCCAGGATGATGTATTGTTCCGCAAGCTGGCTCTCGTCGTTACAGACGAACAGCACCGCTTCGGGGTTAATCAGCGAAGTGTACTGCGTCGCAAGGGGTTGAACCCTGATGTGCTGACGATGACGGCTACTCCGATTCCCCGGACGTTGGCCATAACCGCCTTCGGTGATCTCGACGTGTCGACGCTTCGCGAGCTGCCGAAAGGGCGTAAGGCGATCAAATCCTATGCAGTCGGTCATGAGATGCTTGATCGTGTGTTAGGTTTCATTCGCCGTGAAGTTATGCAAGGGCGGCAGGCATATGTCATTTGTCCGTTAATCGAAGAGTCCGATAAGCTTGATGTACAGAACGCACTCGATGTGCACGCACAATTAAGCCAGGCCTTCCCTGAACTCCGTGTCGGGTTGCTGCACGGTCGACTGACGACGGCTGAGAAGGACGAAGTGATGCGTGACTTCGGTGAGAATAAAGTGCAAGTACTCGTTGCAACTACGGTAATCGAGGTCGGTGTTGACGTACCGAATGCCACACTCATGGTGATATATGATGCTGTACGCTTCGGATTGTCGCAGCTGCATCAGTTGCGTGGTCGTGTGGGTCGGGGTGAGCATCAATCGTTCTGCGTATTGATCGCCGACCCGAAAAACGAGACGGCCAAGGAACGGATGCGTGTCATGACCGAGACGAACGATGGTTTCGAGATTGCAAGGCGGGATCTGGAGCTGCGTGGACCGGGGGATTTCTTCGGGACGAAGCAGAGTGGCATGCCGGAGTTCCATGTAGCTGATCTGATGAAGGATTTCGAGACGATGGAGACAGCCAGAGATGATACGGCGGAGCTTGTGGCAAGGACGGATTTCTGGACTGGAGCAGCTTTTTTGTCGTTAAGGGAATATTTGCAGAGGGAACAGATTCTGGACGGGGAATCGCTGGATTGACGTAACATTTTCCAGTAGATGAGCACCTTCAGGCACGAAATAGACGAATGCCGCATACAATGGAGAATGACGTTTTCCGGAGGTGTCGACATGAGCTATCTAAAGTATGGCATTGAGCGCGAGCTGGTAGAGCGCATTAAAGCAAAGTTGAAAAACACGCAAGTGAAAGATCGGGTCAAATCCGTGCTGGACGGCGTGACGAAGAACGACTTGCAGGACAAAACGAAGGTACGCTCACTAGTTGGGCAGTTATCTAGAGTGTTGAATGAGCCGCTTTCCTCGAAACAGACGGAACAAGTGGTCCAATTCGTGATCGACACGAAGATCGATCCGAACAATACGTTCCATCTAATCAAGTTATGGGGCATGTTTCGATAGCTACGTGGACGGAATAACAAGACAATATAAGAAGGCAGTAGAAGGCAGACTCTCTGACAGGGGGTCTGCCTTTTCATGTCGTGCCACAATGTGGCTAGAACAAAGCAGGTACTTCCTCCACGCATGCCGGAGAGTCGTTGTTCACATTGCCAACTATGGAAGACACCGGATAAGCCTGCATCTCCTTGGCAGGAAAAGGTTTGAGCATCTTCTGCAGCATGGAAACATCGCGGTTGTTGCGATCCAACCAAGTGGCCTCATCTTCAGGTCGGATAATGACCGGCATACGATTGTGAATGTCCGCTACGAGCTCATTGGGCTCGGTCGTAATGATGGTGCAGGTGCCCAATTTAGTTCCATCAGGGGCGAGCCATGTGTCGTATAAGCCGGCCATCGCGAATAGCGAACCGCCTGTAAGTTGGATGCGTATCGGTTGCTTGCTGTTGTCTGCTGCATTTTTGCGCCACTCATAGAAACTGTCTGCGGGAATCAAACAACGCTTGCGCTCCAGAAGGGGTCGAAAAGCCGGCTTTTGCAGCAATGTCTCCGCCCTTGCGTTAATCATCTTGTTGCCGATCTTGGCATCATTGGCCCATGAAGGTACGAGTCCCCACTTCAATTCTCCTGCGCGATTGGCATTACCGTCATGGATAACACTCAATATCATCTGGCCTGGTGCTACATTATACTTAGGTCTATTATAGGGAACGGATGTTCGATTCATGACAAACCTCACAACCAATTCCTCTAATGTAATGGTTATTGTGTATCTGCCACACATACGCGTTTCGTCCTTTCAGATGATCTTATATGCATAATCTAGACCTGAATCAGGCCCATGTCAATTCATCCAAAATTGTTTCGCAATAAAGGGAACAAACGTTCTTTTTGTTATTGACGCAAACATTTGTTCGTGCTATGATTGGATCAATAAGAACAAACGTTTGGGAGTGATTCTAATGAACGCTGTATCCAACTATTCCTACTATTCGAATAACCACACTCGGTCGATAACATCTTTGCCCAATAGAGCTTCTCGCCATCAGTTACATGCATCCTCACTCAAGAATCGCTCTACGAAGGAAGCCCGTGCTTTCCTTCCCATCAAGAATATTCGCATCTATATGATCTGTGCGGCTATGCTCTTGTGCTTCTTCATGGGTATTGTCGTACATATCATAACCGGCAGTGACGAAGTTCAAGCTGCTTCTGTACAGACTGCTACAATTGCGACTACTTCTGCAACTACAATGTCCGCATCCCCTGTATCAGTCCAGCCCGAGAAGCAGCAAATCATCGTAGGCATCGGAGATACGTTATGGTCGATTGCAGACTCACACGCTCCCAAGGGTCAAGATATTCGTACATACATTCAGAAGGTTAAGCAAGCCAACCATTTATCCTCAAGTGCATTACGTGCGGGGCAAGTGCTAGTGTTACCTTAGGGACAAGTTGTGTATTGCTCGTGAAGAGCAGGAAGCGATCCTATAAGGAGTGGTGAGCCGGACGCGGAGCGTACGGACAAAGGAAACTCCTTGAAGGAAAGCAGAACAAAAAGGGAGTGAGCAGGAGAGTGGAGAAGCGAAGCGTCCGCCTTTGAAACCGATTCCTAACCACGACAACATTTCAATCAAAGGAATCGATTTCAACAGCGGGTGGAACCTCTTGTTCACTCCCTCCCCACGCGCCAAACTGAACACAACCACCAAGGACCTGGCCATAAGCCGGGTTTTTCTTATGTACAGAACAAACGTTCTATACCTCGTAGAGCTAGATGAGGGTGTCAGCTTGACAAGCGGAATGGAATAATGTCAAATTAATAGAGACTATAAGACCTTGTTCTTATACACCAGAACAGTTCAGAGGGGATAGGCATAATGATTACCGAACAAATGATCGCCCGTATTAATGAATTGGCACATAAAGCCAAGACGTCCGGGTTAACAGACGAAGAACTGGAAGAACGCAACGAGTTACGCAAGCGTTATATTGAAGCGTTCAAAACTAACATGCGTGCCCAGCTTGACACCATCGAATTCGTAGATGAGCCAGGCGGAAAACCATATAAACCGCAAAATCGCAAAAAATAAGGAGGAGCATGGATGTCCCGACAATGGGAACGTATGGTATTGAAAAACAAAAAAGAACTAAATAAACGTCGGGTCAAAACGGGTAAACCGACACTGTCAGCTTCGACAAGTGAACAGATGGACATCTTCTATGGCCGTAGTTGGTTTCTACCGGCACTCTTCGTGGCCGTATCGGCGTTTTTTGCCACCATTTCCATCGCTTTCTACGAAGCGGACACGTTACTCTGGGCGACGATAGGCGCTTACTTGCTACTGGGGTTGATGTATTATTTGCGGAAGCCTTACTTGAAGGTAGGGAAGAACAAAGTGGCTACGAAGAAGATGGGTGTGGAACGGTCTTTGCAGGCGGATGAGATCGAATCCATATCCGTTCTACCAGGAAGCGTAACAATCAAGCTGAAAGATAAGAAAAGTCGCTGGGTATTTACGAAATTTCAAAACTTATACAATATCCCTGCTCTGGCAGAACGGTTGAAGGTATTCGCAAATCAGCATCAAATCCAGTATGAAGAAGAAGGCATCCCGAGCGGGAAAGCCGTATAACAGACCCCAAAGTGGGAGACGAGGGAGAAGAGTAGCATGGCGGTACGGGCAGTTCTGTTTGATCTGGATGATACATTGTTATGGGATGAACGCAGCGTACAGGAGGCTTTTCGTGCGACTTGCGAGTTGGGCCAACTGGAGACTGGCGTTGATCCGGTTGAGTTGGAACAATCGGTTCGTCGTGAAGCTAGAGCGTTGTATGAATCGTTCGACACGTTCCCATTTACCAAGAATATCGGGATAAATCCTTTCGAAGCGCTGTGGGCCAACTTTACCGGTGGCGAGCAAGAGGAGTTCCGCAAGCTGCAGCAGCTTGCTCCTGGTTATAGGGAGGAAGCGTGGACGCGGGGGCTTGCGGCGCTTGGCGTGACCGACCGAACGTTGGGCAAACGGCTTGCTGACACGTTCCCGGCAGAACGCCGTGCTCGTCCGCTCGTCTATGAAGAGACATTTCGAGTACTCGATGAGCTGAAAGGAAACTATAAGCTTCTGCTTCTCACGAACGGATCGCCTGATCTCCAGCAGGAAAAAATCGATGGTGTCCCGCAGTTGGCTGCTTATTTCGATCATATTATTGTGTCTGGAACGTTCGGTCAAGGTAAACCGGCTGCTGCTATATTCCGGTATGCCATGGAGTTGCTTCAGATCGGCCCGGACGAAGGTGTTATGGTTGGGGACAAGTTAACGACGGATATCCTCGGATCGAATGGGATAGGTATGAAGTCAGTTTGGCTGAATCGGCATGATATTGTTCGCTCGGATGAGATCATCCCCGCCTATGAGATTCGCAGCTTGAGTGAGTTGCTTCCTATCGTTCGCACTTAACCAGAAATTTTATGCAGACAATAAAACAAAACCCGCTGTCATCCACGAGGGTGAGACTTGCGGGTTTTGTGTATTACAAGCGTGTGCTAAGCTTTTTGGAAAGCAGGATCATCGAAAGGTTCAGCAATCCAACCGTCTGTTTCAATAAACAGACGAACGGCTACGATTTGCTTATTCTCCATCAAGGTGAAGAAATGCGGCTTATTCTCGGGTACGGATATGACGTCACCCGCTTCAAGCTCGACATCGAAGTATCCGACATCATCGGTGCCTTTAATGATGAATATCCCTTTACCGGCCGTAATGGCACGAATCTCGTCTTCGGTGTGCGTGTGTACTTGCTCGAACTTCTTCAGAAGCTCAGGCAGGTTAGGATTTTCTTCGGATAATGCAATCAGGTCCCAAATCTTATACCCGCGGCGGGAAGCAAGATCACGAATCTCACTATCATACGTTTGTAAAATAGCGGCTTTCTCTTCATCGGAAAGGACAAACTTCTCTTGCAGGTTGGCCGGAAGCTTCGAAGGCTCCCAGTGCTCATATAACACTTCTTGACGTTCCAGAAAAGACTTCACGTTATGCTCACCTTGAATTCGTTCATTCGTAGAACGGACACGGATTTCTGCCATTAGAATCCCTCACATTCAGATTGATATTCATTTCATTATTAAGTATTATAGAACATCCGATAAGTGATGTCGATGCGATTGCATAAATATTACCGATATTTCCGATAAGAAAACTGTATAATATACGACTTTCCGAATATGGCCGATTCTGGTACACTAAAGGTTACATTGCTATGCAGATCATTAACGTGGCATCTCCGAGCGGGAAGCGCGTCTGATACGAAAACTAGAGGGTAAATAGTTAAAGGAGTGGACGGGGTTGCAAAAACTTGCATTAGCTGAACAATTGAAAAATAAAATTATGATTCTGGACGGAGCCATGGGAACGATGGTTCAACAAGCCGATCTTACCGCGGATGACTTCGGCGGCGAGGAGATGGACGGCTGCAACGAGATCTTGTGTATGACGCGTCCAGATGTCATCTCCCGCATTCATGAGCAGTATCTGGAAGCAGGTGCTGACATTCTGGAGACGAACACGTTCGGTTCTACAAGCGTCGTACTGGCGGAATATGATATTCCGGAGCGAGCACGGGAACTGAACTTGGCTGCAGCCAAGCTGGCTGTTGATGCGGCCCGCAAGTTCTCGACACCCGAGTGGCCGCGTTATGTAGCGGGTGCCATGGGCCCGACGACCAAGACGTTATCCGTGACTGGTGGAGTTACATTCGACGGATTGGTCGATAGCTATTACGAACAGGCGCTCGCGCTCATGGAGGGCGATGTCGATGCGCTGCTTCTGGAGACGTCACAGGATACGCTGAATGTAAAAGCAGGCAGTATCGGGATACGCAAAGCGTTCGAAACATTAGGCCGCGAACTGCCTATTATGATATCAGGAACGATCGAACCGATGGGGACAACCTTAGCCGGGCAAAATATCGAATCGTTCTATATTTCACTGGAGCACTTGAAGCCGATCTCTGTCGGGCTTAACTGTGCGACCGGACCGGAGTTTATGAAGGATCATATCCGATCGCTATCCAGTATTGCGAAGACTGCAGTGAGCTGCTATCCGAATGCTGGATTGCCGGACGAGAACGGTCAGTACCATGAATCCCCTACTTCTCTAGCTATGAAGCTCGCCGGATTCGCAGAACAAGGCTGGCTGAATATGGCAGGGGGCTGCTGTGGAACGACGCCGAGTCATATTCAGGCGCTCGCAGAGACGATGAAAGGCTACAAGCCGCGCCCGCAAACGGGTCAACATCCGGCAGCTGTATCAGGGATTGAGACCGTGTATCTGGAAGCAGAGAATCGGCCTTACATGGTAGGGGAGCGGACGAACATTTCCGGTTCTCGTAAGTTCAAGCGGCTCATTATGGAAGGCAAGTTCGAAGAAGCGTCTGAAGTGGCCCGGGCACAAGTGAAGAATGGGGCACAGGTCGTTGATATTAACCTTCAGGATACAGATATAGACGAGAAGTATGCGATGGAGAACTTTTTGCAGCTTGTCGTTAAGAAAGTGAAAGTCCCCTTAATGATTGATTCTACCTACGATCACATCATTGAGCTTGGTCTGAAATACTCGCAAGGGAAAGCCATCATTAACTCCATTAACTTGGAAGACGGCGAGACGAAATTTGAAGCCATTCTTCCTCTCATACACCGTTATGGCGCGGCCGTCGTCGTCATTCTAATTGATGAACGCGGGCAAGCTGTATCCCGTGAAGCGAAGATGGAAGTAGCTACCCGCTCGTATGACCTGTTAGTTAACAAATATGGTCTTGCAGCAGAAGATATTATTTTTGACCCGAATATGTTCCCGATTGGCTCTGGTGATCCGCAATACCTAGGTTCCGCCGTGGAAACAATCGAGGGCATCCGCAATATTAAGCTGAAGTACCCCGAGGTCAAGACTATTCTTGGGCTCAGCAACATTTCGTTCGGTCTTCCTCCAGCAGGTCGGGAAGTGTTGAACTCGGTCTATTTGTACCATTGTACAAAAGCAGGTCTCGATTATGCGATCGTAAATACGGAGAAGCTGGAGAGATACGCTTCGATTCCCGAAGAAGAACGCAGACTTGCTGAGAATCTGATTTTCAATACGAATGATGAGACGCTTGCAGAGTTTGTCGCTCATTTCCGTGAGAAGAAGGTGGAGAAGAAGGAGAAGATATCCAATCTTACTCTTGAAGAGCGGCTCGGCTCCTACGTTGTAGAGGGAACCAAGGAAGGCCTTATTCCGGACTTGGAGATTGCGCTCCAGACCTATTCACCGCTTGAAGTCATTAACGGACCGCTTATGCGAGGGATGGAAGAGGTCGGCAGATTGTTCAATAACAATGAGCTGATCGTGGCGGAAGTGCTGCAGAGTGCAGAAGTCATGAAGGCGTCCGTAGCCCACTTGGAACCGTATATGGAGCGGAACGAAAGTGCCGTGAAGGGGAAAATATTGCTCGCAACTGTTAAAGGCGATGTGCACGACATCGGTAAAAACCTGGTTGAGATTATTTTGTCGAACAACGGCTACCAAATCATTAACCTTGGGATCAAAGTACCGCCTGAGCAGATTATTGAAGCGGCCCGTAAGGAAAAGCCGGATGCTATCGGATTGTCCGGGCTACTCGTGAAATCAGCCCAGCAGATGGTGACGACCGCGCAGGATTTGAAGTCAGCCGGCATCGATGTGCCGATTCTGGTCGGTGGAGCCGCGCTTACCCGTAAGTTCACACGGACTCGCATCGCGCCGGAGTACAACGGACTGGTCGTCTATGCCAAGGACGCAATGGACGGCTTGGACATTGCCAACAAGATCAGCGATGTCGATCAACGCCAGAAGATGATTCAAGAGCTGCGTGAGAGCATCCAGTCTGATGTGATGGAAGCGGGGCTACGTGCGAAGGACACGGAAGTGAAGCTTACCCGCGCTACGCGTTCATCTGTGGCACGCGACGTACAAGTGTATATTCCGCCGGACCTTGATCGGCATGTGCTTCGAGAATATCCGATCGATCATATATTCCCGTATGTTAACCTGCAGACGCTTATCGGCCATCATCTTGGCTTGAAGGGCAAGGTCGAGCAATTACTCGCTGAGCGCGATCCGAAGGCCGTACACCTGAAGGAAGTGATCGACGAGCTGTTTACCCAGGCCAGAACGACGGGAACGCTGCGTGCACAAGGGATGTATCGTTTCTTCCCGGCCCAATCGGAAGGCAACGATATTCTGATTTATGACCCGACCGATACGACGAAGGTGTTGCATCGCTTCAGCTTCCCGCGTCAGGATGTGGAGCCGTTCCTCTGTCTCGCCGACTTCTTACGTTCGGTGGAGAGCGGGGAGATGGACTATGTTGGCTTCCTCGTTGTCACAGCCGGACAGGGTGTACGCGAGCTGTCGAACGAATGGAAGGACAAGGGCGATTACTTGAGATCGCACGCCTTACAGGCTTTGGCTCTGGAGATGGCGGAAGGTTTTGCCGAGCGTGTCCATCATATGATGCGAGACGTCTGGGGATACCCGGATTCGCCTGAATTGACGATGCAACAGCGCTGGGGCGCACGCTACCAAGGCATTCGCGTCTCGTTCGGTTATCCGGCCTGTCCGAATCTCGAAGACCAGGAGCCGCTGTTCCGTCTGATGCAGCCCGAGGATATCGGCATTCAACTTACCGAAGGGTTCATGATGGAGCCAGAAGCATCGGTAACAGCGATGGTATTCGCGCATCCAGAAGCCCGTTATTTCAATGTGGATAAAGCTTAAACATTCGATTCTCACTATGATTCATGTAAAGGACTAGACCAAGATGGACCTATATTTTCTCGGAACGGGGGCGGGGATGCCTTCCAAGGATCGTAACGTCACTGCGATAGCACTTCGCCTCTTAGAGGAGAGGGGGACTTTCTGGTTGTTCGACTGTGGGGAAGGCACGCAGCATCAAGTGCTGCGTTCGCCGCTCAAGCTGAGCAAGCTTGAATTTATCTTCATCACCCATCTGCATGGGGATCATATTTATGGCTTGCCGGGGTTGCTGACAAGCCGGTCCTATCAAGGGGGCGACACTCCCTTGACGTTGTTCGGGCCGCCCGGCATCAAGGAATTTGTGGATACCGCCTTAGGGTTAAGCCAAGCTCATCTGACGTATGAGCTGAAGGTGCAAGAGATTGGCGAGGGGGTCGTCTACGCCGACGACCAATTCGAGGTAAGTGCGGCGAAGGTGGAACACCGCATCGCCAGCTACGGCTATCGCGTCCGCGAGAGCGACCGTCCAGGCCGCCTGGACGAAGCCAAGCTTCGGGCGCTCGGCGTGCCTGCCGGGCCGTTGTACGGCAAGCTGAAGCGCGGCGAAGACGTCGCGCTGGAGGATGGCCGTACGCTGCGCGGCGCGGACTGCGTCGGTGCGCCGATCTTGGGGCGCACGGTCGTGGTTATGGGCGACACGCGGCGCTGTGCGTCGGTCGTGGAGCTGTCCCGTGGCGCCGACGTGCTCGTGCACGAGGCGACATTCGCCGGCGAGCTCGCGCAGATGGCTCAGCAGTATTATCACACGACTTCGGTCGGTGCGGCTGAGGTGGCTGTTGAAGCGGGTGTGAAGACGCTCATACTGACGCATATCAGCTCCCGATACGCCAGTGACGATGGACAAGATTTGCTGGAGCAAGCAAGGAAGACGTTCCCGAATACCGAGATTGCCTCGGATTTCGCATGTTTTCCGGTTCCAACTCCCGAATAACTTTCGTTTGGAATAGATCGCCCCGGGTGAGCTATATCCCTGCCTAGTTATGGGAAAGCTACATAGAACTACAGCTTTCGCATAAATGTCAATAGGCAGAAGCATACTTCCGATTCGCTTCATATACTGAGTCGAGACCCGAAATCTGTAAGTTGACTATTAACATCATTAAGGAAGTCTGGAGGGATCCGCGTGACCAAGTTTCACATGATTGGGATCAAAGGGGCTGGAATGAGCGCATTAGCGCAAGTGCTGCACGATATGGGTCATGACGTTCAAGGATCGGACGTGGACACCTATTTTTTCACGCAGGCGCCACTTGAACACAAGAACATCCGACTGTTGCCGTTCGACGAGCACAATATCTCGGGGGCTTCGGCCCGTTGCGTCATTGCATCCAATGCTTTTAAGGATGATCATCCGGAGGTAGCGGCTGCTATGCGTCAGCATGTGCCGTATTACCGGTACCACAGTTTCTTGGGGGAATGGATTCATCAATTTACTAGTGTTGCGGTGACTGGGGCCCATGGGAAGACGTCAACGACCGGCATGCTGGCCCATGTGTGCAAGGCGATTCAGCCCACTTCATACCTGATTGGCGATGGAACGGGAGCTGGTGTACCGAACAGCACGCACTTCGTATTTGAAAGCTGTGAGTACCGGAGGCATTTTCTCGCGTATTCCCCGGATTATGCGATTATTACGAACATTGACTTCGATCATCCTGATTATTTCAGCGGGATCGAAGACGTTACGGCTGCATTCCAATCGATGGCGGATCAAGTACGCAAGCATTTGATTGCTTATGGCGATGACGAGCATGTTCGCTCGCTGCGTCCTAAAGTACCGGTCATGCATTATGGTTTTGGTGAACGAAACGATCTGAGAGCCGTTGATCTGAATGTTGACGAGCAAGGGGTCTCCTTCGAAGCGGTCCTGCACAGTCATTCGTTGGGGAGATTCACGATTCCGGGCTATGGAAAACACAACGTGCTTAACGCACTATCCGTTATCGGGGTATGTGTGTTGGAGGACTTCAATCTCGATCAGGTTCGTGAGCATATGGCTACATTTAGCGGGGTGAAACGAAGATTTTCGGAGAAACTTCTCGCTAGTAATGTGCTGATCGACGATTATGCTCATCACCCGACAGAAATTCGGGCAACATTGGATGCTGTACGCAGCAAGTATCCGGACCGCAAAGTCGTTTCCGTGTTCCAACCCCATACGTATTCACGTTTGGAGAAATTTATGGATGATTTCGCCCACTCCTTGTCAGGGTCGGATGAAGTGTACTTATGCGGCATATTCGGATCAGCACGCGAGAATCAAGGCAACATCTCTATCGAGAATCTGATTGACCGCATTCCTTCTTCTAGATTGATCTCGGAGCATAACATGGACGTGCTGCGGGATTATTCCGACTGTGTGTTACTGTTCATGGGAGCAGGCGATGTGCATAAATATCAGGCGAAGTATGAGGAAACGATGTTGTCGTTGTGATGCAATCGGAGCGAGTCACGCCTACCGGAATATAACAAAACGGAAGTCCGGCTCATGGTGAGCGATAGGACTTCCGTTTTTGATTCACAATAATTGTGAGAAATGTTATTGAACTTTTACTGCAGTTCCGCTTACGGCGACCATCAACATGCCATCACGAATGACTTCATAATCGATATCGATGCCTACGATGGCGTTCGCCCCCATACGTGAAGCGGATGAGCGCATTTCATCGAATGCTACCTCGCGAGCTTCTTTCAGCTTGTTCTCATAAGCGCCGGAACGACCGCCCACTATGTCGGTGATTGATGCCATAAAATCTCGGACGATATTAGCCCCCATAATGGCTTCACCGGTTACGATGGACACATATTCGGTAATCTCTCTGCCTTGAATCGTCGGTGTAGTTGTAATAATCATGTTAATAGCCTCCTTGAAAGTTGGAATAAATCTAGTGTTCAATAATAACATCCCCTAACTTTACGGAAGGATAATAAAAAAGTTGCAAATCTAAACCGAGTCGTCGTATAACAAGAGAAGAGTTGCACAGTTTGCACAGCAATTGGGGGAAATGGCGTTGAAAGGTTTGGCAATATTATTCGGTTTTCAATGGCTAGGCACCCTGATCCATCAAGTGTCCGGCTTCCCATTACCAGGTAATGTAATCGGGCTAGCCCTGTTTACTACTGCTTTGTTTACCCGTGTGGTCAGACTGGAGTGGGTAGAGGAGAGCGCACAATTTCTGCTTAAGCATATGATGTTGTTTTGTGTGCCCGTTATCGTAGGTACGATTGCCTTCGTACCCGTCATTATTAACAACGGTGTCCCAATAGTGCTCAGCCTAGTATTCAGTACGCTCGTTACCGTGTTGGTAACCGGTTGGGTTACGCAGCTAGGAGCGGGAGTTGACAAGGATAAGGAGGCGCCTCATGAATCCCGTACACTTGGGGGATAGCCCCTTATTTGGCGTAACCGTGACGTTGATCGCTTATGTCGTAGCACTAGGCTTGCAAAAGCGCTGGCCGCGTATAAACGCCATGTTTGTGTGCTGTACCGCCCTCATCCTGTTTCTTACACTCAGCGGAATCTCCTACGATTCTTATCGAGTTGGTGGGGATTTGATCGTATTCCTACTTGGACCTGCAACAGTAGCCTTAGGCGTTCCATTGTACAAGCATGCCGGTGTTCTGATCAAAAGACTTCGCAGTGCATTGGCAGGTATTGTAGTTGGCACGATGTGTGGGATGCTGACAAGTGCGTGGTTCGTCTGGATTGCCGGAGGCAATCATCAATTGATGATGACGATTTTGCCGAAATCCGTCACATCTCCAATCTCGCTGGAGATCGCCCGATTGTTCGGAGGGATTCCGGAATTGGCCGCCGTCTTGACCGTACTAACGGGATTGATCGGCAGTATGTTCGGTCCCATCATAATGCGTCTAGCAGGCATTAAGGATGATTTGGCGATAGGGACCGCGATGGGAACTGCTGCCCATGGTATCGGTACATCCAGAGTCATTCGGGAATCCGAGCTTCAAGGAAGTGCAAGCGGCTTCGCCATGGGGGCAGCCGGACTGCTCTCCACATTTGCAGCGATTCCAATCTATTGGTGGATGCAGCCATAGAGTTGGCTACTCCACGTACAACAAACAAACTCCCGGTTCACTCAGTAATGAGCGGACCGGGAGTTTGTTTGTTGGGATTAGTGATTATGCTGTTCGTTTTGCTGAAGAGCTTTCTCCAAGCCATTCCACCCCAGTAAGGAACAGTTATGACGGGCACGCAGCTTATGCACTCCTGAGAGAGAGAGAGCATCGCCAAGGGCTTCTTCATCCTCTGGCAGTTCGCCTTTCTTGATCATATCGTTGAACAAGGCAATTGACTGCTTCGCTTCCTCCACGGTTTTACCTTTTACCAAATCTGTCATCATGGAGCAGGAAGCCATACTGATCGAACAGCCTTCGCCTTCGAACTTGATGTTCTTGATCTTGTTGTTCTCGTCAACGTTCATATACAGAACCATAACGTCACCGCATGTAGGATTCTTATAAGGAAGCTGCAGAGCGCCTTCTTCTGTAAGTTTTCCTTTGTTCCGCGGTTTCTTATAATGGTCCATAACGATTTGTTTATATAGGTTTTCCAAATTTTCAATCATGGTTGTTCACCTCTGGATCAGGAATGTGGGTATTTCATTAGCATGTTCCCTTTATTGTACTATATTACGGAAGCGATTGGAATCGTCATCCCTTCCAATGGTCTTGCATCGTGCATAGAACTTCCTCAGTTGGGCAAAATAACCCAAATCGTGTACAGGAGGCTTGAGTGGAATGGACAACTTGAACAATATGTATATCGCCAATACGAATGAGGCCTGGGGAGCTCAGTCCGGGCAAAAAGCTGATGAAGGTGCAACAAATGTGGCTGACAACGAAATGGATCAGTTAACGACGCAAGGGTACGGGATGCAAGAAGGCCTGAATCGGAGTTTGAACGAAGAGGGTACTCGAGATGTATATGATGATGCATCCGATCTGTAGATAATATTGAAAAAACTTTCCCGGGAAAGCGCACAATCCGACAAGGATCGTGTAAGATTGCTCTGAAATAAGTGATGAATAAACCGTTTGTTCGACGAAAATAACCTGTCTCCGACAAGAAACGCTGCCCTTGATTCATAAGTGCACTCGTTATGTCGGATGACAGGTTGTTGGTTTTTGTGGAGGATTCTTTGCTAACCGGATACTTTCAAATCCAGACTTTGCTGCATCATGAATTGATTGTAATACAAATTCGCATAGAGACCACCGGTTTGCAAAAGTTGGTCGTGAGTGCCGCTTTCCGCAATTTGTCCGTCCTGGATCACTAGAATTCGATCAGCATCCCGTAT
>NZ_JBFUIX010000036.1:0-59347 GCF_056401635.1 Paenibacillus sp. P4_E11
GATCATAGCCTGATCCGCCATCTCCGGTTGTTAAAACAAGTTTTCCTGTTTCAGGTGAAAAGTTTAAGCTATTGACACCATTATGATTTAAAAATGGTCTTCTTATACTAAGTAATGTCCGCCGTTTTTGAGGTTGACCATTCGATTGTAGAATCCATTCTTCAACTGTATCAATATGATCATATTGAATTTCTCTATTTATCCACTTTAGGTTTAAGGTTCTAGAATCACAAGGGTTAGGCTTAAAAGATTCAAAAGCACCTGGAAGAGCACCTGGACCTTGGGTTCCAGTGACTGAATAATGGAGATAAAACAGACCATTATAGTAAAATTCGGGATGAAATGCTAGCCCTAGTAATCCCCGTTCATCATATCCACCACTAGAGACACCTAGTTTTATGATTCGTGGGCGAATATCTAAAAAAGTCCTTATAACCCCGTTCCCTATGTAAAAGATCTCTCCTACCTGGGTTGCAATAAATAATCTTTCAATTGAGTCACCCGGAAGTATAGTTGTTTTCAAAACAGTGGGTAAGTTTATCTTACTTACAATGGGCCGTAACCTAACTTTAACTTTTGTCAATAACTTTACCCTCCTTTTTATTCTTTTCTTTTATAAGAATATGATTAGAACTGTTTATTATTACCGGGGTACCCGGCTCCTACGGCATCGCCTTACACAGGAACAACATATCCTATGTGACCGGCCAATAAAAGAAACCTATATGTTTCAGAAAGCATGCAATTGGAAGCAGTAAGCTATTTTCTTCCGCCCAAAGAAAGGACAGAATGTACCTTCTGTCCTTTCTTTGGAATACAGGAAATTTGGAAAAAAAAGGGGGGACGACGCCGACGGGAGCGCCGAGGGTTACGCGGGCTTTAGTCATTAAAAGTCTTTAGGCGGTGCCGAAGCGCGCTCACCGCCCCCTGACGGTCTGATTTAGCGTCAGCAACGAATGTTTCGAATTACTGGATTAGAAGCAATATGGGTCCTGCGGGAAAATTTGACCGATTGCCGCCTATCCGAATTAGAAGCTATGCTGAATGAAATCATAAGGGCGGAAGGTACTGTTCACATTTAATCCAATAGAGTATTTTTTGGTTAAATAACCGTTTTCCTTTTGTGAGCATTCTTGTATTCGTTTGGGGTCATTCCCGTTACCTTCTTGAAAGTGGTGCAGAAGTACGAATAGTTTTGAAAGCCGGTTTTCTCAGCGAGCTCGTAGTTGCGGTAGCGGCCGTCCTTCAACCATGTTTTGGCAAGCTCGATTCGCTGTTCAACAATGTATTCGATCAGGGAGACGCCCATTTCTTTCTTGAAAAGGTGGCCGAAGTAAGACGGGCTGAGCTGCACTTTGCTTGCGATCGACTCCAGCGTTAGTTCCGTTTGAAGGTTCTGCCGAATAAACAGTACGGCGTTTGAGATTTCCGGACGAAGCTCCCGGATTGTCGTTTGCAACCGGGCTCGCTCCTGCATAAAGCCATGCAGAGCAGCCAAAATCTCATTTAAGCTGACAAATGAGCGGACATCCGGCCAACTCGCACCATCTCCCTCTACATTCGGCAACCGTTCATCCAGATGGGGCCTTATCTCACTCAGGAGAACGCTCACCTGGCTCGGGTCCGGCTGGAAACGCAAGAGCAGCGTTCGAGCATCTCGAATCCACTCGTCGATCCCGGCCTGAAGCTCTTGCTCCTGAGCCTTTAGCTTCCCGGCCAGCCGGCCGACACATTCCGCCCAGCGATCAACCGGGACGGGTTGAAACAAGAGGGGTCCACCCGCATCGATCGGGGCAGGGTGGTCTTGATAAAATCGCAGCACCATGGATTTCTCCGTCTGCGTAAACGTACGCCGCAGCTGGGATAACGATCGAACCGGGCGGCTGTATGCGGCGGTCAGGTTCATCTGCAAATATTTGCCCAGCGGAGCGGCAATGCCGCGGCATACCCGATTCAACCTCGAGGCATAAGGTTCGCTCTCGGTCCCGTCGCAGCCGAGCAGCAGAGCGAATCGGCCGAATTCGAGCGGAAACAGCTCGAACGGATAGCGCTCAGAATCGATCAGCGTTTCGCGCACGATCTCGAGCATACTGTACTCGATGAGCGAGTGATCGCGTTCGGGGTAACGCTGTGCATATTCCTGCAACTTATCGGCCGCGCACAGAAGCAGACCGTGCTCTATGCCGACCAGGTGGATGTCGAGCCGGGCTCCCTCGAGAATCATTTCCCTCTCCTCGGTCAGAAGGCCGTTCAAGATATCGCTGAAAAATTTACGCCGAAGCGGATATTGGTAATTTCGCAGCAGTCGCTCGTGCGATTTCTCGTGTCGCTTGTAGTGGTGGTCACGGTCCAAGTCGATGCAGGCACGGTCGAGCGCCTTCTTCAT
Source organism: Paenibacillus sp. P4_E11 (assembly GCF_056401635.1). NCBI lineage: Bacteria > Bacillati > Bacillota > Bacilli > Caryophanales > Paenibacillaceae > Paenibacillus > Paenibacillus sp. P4_E11. The sequence goes on from NZ_JBFUIX010000036.1 coordinate 2,387, forward strand.
CTCGACCATGCTGATCGGAGCTTTCAGGACGTAACCGCAGGCCCCGCTTAACATCGCTTGTTGCGCATAAGCAAAATCCCGGTGAGCGGTAAGCATGATGCTGCGGATATGAGGGAATTCGGCGTCAAGCCGATGCAGCAGCTCCAGCCCGTCCATAACCGGCATGGTGATATCGATCAAGGCGATATCCGGCTGCAGGAGCGCGCACTGCACCAGCGCTTCTTCGCCGTGGCCAGCCTCCCCGACGATCTCACAGTCGTATGTATTCCATGGGAAGCTATCCCGGATATGTTGGCGGGCGGCTGGCTCGTCATCTACGAGCAAAATTTTCTTCATCGGTCTCATCCTCCTGCAAAGGGAAATGGTCGGTATCATGCACGGCGGGGAACGTTAGGATGATACGTGTGCCGGATCCGGGACTGCTGTCGATAAGACATTGATAACGATCACCGAACATGAGACGCAGCCGGCGATGAACGTTAACGATGCCGATGCGGCCTCCACGCTGATTGCCTTCCATCCGGTCCATCAACTCCTGCAGCTTCTCCGAAGACATGCCGACGCCGTCATCCTCAACCATCAGCTCCCAACGATCCTCCAGATCCGTCGCCCCGATAAAAAGCGTCCCTTGGCGGCCAAGAGGTACAAGTCCGTGGAAAATCGCATTCTCCACAAGGGGCTGCAGCGTAAATTTGGGAAGCATCCTCTCCAGTACGGTGGGATCGATATCCGATTCGAACCGGAAGGAATCGGTGTACCGGGCTGCCATCAGCTCCACATAGCTCTCCATGGAGCGAAGCTCCTCACGCAGCGGAGCAGGCGATGGGGACACATCCAGGCTGTATTGGAGCTGGTCGGTCAAAGCGGAAATGAGCTTGTCGGCTTTATCGAGCTCGCCCTGCCGGCTGACCATGCTGATCGTATTTAAGGTGTTAAATATAAAATGCGGCTTTATTTGCGCTTGAAGCGCAATGAAGTCCGCCTTCTTTCGTTGCTCCTCCGTATGCTGCAAATCCGAGATCAGACCTCTTATTCGTCCGACCATCTTATTGAAATGCCCCGCAAGCAATCCGAGTTCATCGGTTCTCGGCATATGAATGGAAACGTCGAGCTTTCCACGGCTGACTTCGTTCATCGTGGATGCGATTCGGCGAATCGGTCGGCTGATCATCACAGAGATGAGGCTCGCAATTCCTAATGACAGAACGAGCGAGAGCACGACCAGGATCCAGGTATAGTCCAGTAGCCTGTTTAAAGGGGAGAGCAGCAGATTTCGATCCAGAATCCAGACAACCTGCCAGCCTACGAAATTCGTCCGGCTTCTGGTGAGGAACAGCTCCCGATGGTCCGTATCGTAGAGCTCGTTTTGCTGCCAGTTGGTTTTAAACAGATCGTCAGGCAGGCTCGTCAGGCTGAAGCTTTTGGTAAAGACCGAATAGTCGGCATACGGAGCTTTTCCATAAACCGGACGGTTCGATTCATCGAGCAGCAGCAGGGAGCCCTGTATTTCAGAAGCGCTGTCCGGAATAAGGGCGCTGTAGAGACCTTGTAAATCCAAATCGACAATAAGCAACCTTCTGGAGCCGCGTACCGCATCGACGCTCATGACGACGGAAACCGTATAGCCGGACACCGGAGAGAAGTAAGGACCGATCCAGATCAGCTCTCCCCGATTGATCACCGTCGTCAGCTTCTGCATTAAATAGTCGCTCTCCGTCAGCTTCCAGCCGCTCACGTTCGTCCCGATGACCGTACGATCGTCGATCATGACATGAATGTTGCTCGCGCTCGGCATGAAATAGATCAAGTTATTATTAAACCATTTGCGGATTTCCGACTCCGAGCCCGTCTGCAACCGGTTATCGTTTGCGACCGATATAAAAAAGTTGCGAATATTGGCAAGGTTGAGCTGTAAATACTGATCGGATTTTTGCACCATTTGCTTGGCGTATTCCATTTGTGCGTTTTCAAGCGTATTGGCCGAGTAACGGTAATAAGAATAACCGAACAGCAAAATAATCGCTTCCACTAATCCGAACGCGACCAAAAACATTTTGGTGGACAACTTGAAGCGAAGCGAGCTGGCGCTGTGCCGGATACGGAAAAAGTTCATGCCGATGGTCGTCCTTCCGGATTCATGTGATCAGTTATATTATAAAGGCAAATGATCCGCAACGGACAAACGAAGCATGAAAAAGCGAAATAACGAAGAAAATCTTGAAAAATAGAAAGGAGTTCCCGATGGTTCGCTTCCCTTTCTGCGTTATAATGAGAGATGAGGGAATTTCGGCCGATTCTACAAAGGAGACGTACCCAAATGCACCAAGCAATCACAAGCAAACGTCGGTTGATCGGAGTTTCCGTCTGTGTGGCGGCAACTCTACTCCTGGCCGCCTGCACGCTGCGGGCTCCCAAGGAATCGGAACGAAGCGCGGACCCGGTCAGGCAAACGCCGCTCCTCGAGGTGTTCATAGCCGGAAGCGAGCTGCCGGACCCGATGAACGACGACATCAAGAAGGCGCTGGATGCCAAACTCAATATTGATCTGCGCATCGTAGCCTGCTTGGGGGACGAATGTAAAACGCAGCTCAACATGCGGATGGCAGTAGGCAACCCGCCCGACATTTTTTATGTCGACCGGCGTACACTAAACCGGATGGCGAAGCAGGATCAATTGCTCGACTTGTCGCCGTATATCGATCTGTTTAAGCCTACATTCGATTTTGTCGGAGGGGCTAAGGAACATTTGACCTCGGTTGAAGGCAAGCAGTATGGCATTGCTCTTAATAATACCGCATCTCAGTACACGTACTGGGTGCGGGGCGATTGGCTGGATAAGCTGGGACTGAAGCCGCCAACAAACCTGGACGAGCTGGCCGCGGTCGCCGAAGCGATTACCTTTCGGGATCCCGACGGGAACGGGAAGAACGATACCTACGGGTTCAGCGGCGCGCCTAATCAGGCGCTGGGTCCGATCTTCGGCGCATTCGGCACGACTTATCCGGGACATTTTTACCGCAAAGACGGACGATTGATGAACTCCCTGTACGACCCTGGGATGAAGCCGGCACTTGAATATATAAAAGCTTTGGTGGATGCGGGCGTCGTGGACCCGGATTTTCTGTCCAATACGAAGGTGCAACATGAAGTGAAAGCCTTCCAAGGGCAGCTTGGGTTGTTTTACTACAATTGGCCCAACATGATCAACGATAATAAGGTACGGGAGTGGCAGCAGCTCAATCCGAACGCGCGCTGGACACAGCTTCCTACACCTCAGGGGCCGGGGGGCGCATACGCGAGCTTTTACGATCCGGGGGACTCGAATATTCTCGTCATGCCGAAGACGCTGGGGAAAAGTCCCTACAAGCTGTATAAGCTGATTCAGCTGATCAATTATGTCTCATCGCCCGAAGGCAGCCGGCTTGTGATGTATGGGATCGAAGGCAAGCATTACACGATGAGCAACGGCCGAATCGTTCCAACCGCTCAGATGGCGCAGGCCAAATATTCGTACATGTACCAGTTGACCGGACGGGATGAGCTGGTTTACCTGCAAACGAAGTTCGCGAAGCAGGAGCCTTATTTCAGGTTTGCCATGAAGCAGCCGCGCATCGAAGTGCTCGATTCCTTCATTGAGCCGCCTCCGGAGTACGTCCCGGCCGATACGGAACGCTACATCACCGGAGAGCTGTACAAATTCCTCTACGGCAAGCGGCCGCTGAGCAGCTACGACGACTTCCTCAAGACGCTGGATCTCGAATATCATTACGATGTCTACCTCCAGGCGGCTGAGCAGCAGCTCAAGAGCCAAGGACTACTATAGAAGAGCGCCCCGTTCTCCAAGGAGAGAATGGGGCGCTTTTGGTGTTTGCGAAAATGACGGAATAGCCAAACATTTCGAGAGATATTGCATTTTGAACTAAGGCTTAGTTAGCTACAATGATTATACAGTTGCAGCTAGAGAGGAAAGGATGGATCGACATGGAGTTGTCGGTACACGAGTCGCCGAAGCGGGCGGCCGTCACAGCCGCAGATCGGAAAAGGGCTTTGCGCAAACATATGGCTTATCACAAATGGCTGTATGTGTTTCTTATTCCGGGCTTTCTTTATTTGTTCATATTCAAGTATATCCCGATGTTCGGGATTGTGATCGCCTTTCAGGATTTCAGTCTCGTTCGCGGCATAACGGGCAGCAAGTGGATCGGACTTGAAAACTTCATCTACCTATTGCATGCGCCTGACTTTTACCACATTCTCCGGAACTCGCTCGTGCTCAGCTTCTATCAAATCATCTTCGAGTTTCCGGCTCCGATCCTGCTTGCCATCATGCTGAATGAAGTGAGGCATATGGTGTTCAAACGGGTCACGCAGACGATTCTGTACCTGCCGCACTTTATTTCTTGGGTCGTCCTTGCGGGGCTGGTCATCAATTTTTTGTCTCCCTCGAACGGGATTGTTAATCAGATCATCAAGTCGATGGGACACGAGCCGATTCCGTTCCTGCTGAAGCCCGAATATTTTCGGACGATCCTGGTCTCCGCGGAGGTGTGGAAGGGGGTTGGCTGGGGGACGATCATCTATCTTGCCGCTATGACGAGTATTGATCCTACGTTGTATGAGTCGGCGAAGATCGACGGAGCCGGACGGTTTCAACAAATCCGCCATATTACGCTGCCAGGTATTTTGTCTACCGTCGTCGTCCTGCTGATCCTGCAGGTCGGCCATATCCTGGATAACGGCTTCGAGCAGGTCTTTCTGCTCTACAATCCGATGACCTACGAGGTTGGCGACGTCTTCGAAACGTATACTTACCGCATCGGCCTGATCGACGGGCGTTTATCGTTTGCGTCGGCGGTCGGTCTCTTCAAAGCGGTTGTCGGCTTTGTGTTAATCCTGGCGGCGAACCGTCTGGCCAGGCTGTTCGGCAAACAAATCTGGTAAGGCAGGTAGCTCCTATGAAACGACGATTCCGATTGGACGCCTTTGACATCACCAACTATACGTTGATCACATTGATCTGTATCATTATGCTCTATCCGTTTATCAACGTGCTCGCGGTCTCCTTCAGCTCGTATACGGCTTATGTGGCCAATCCGCTGATGATCTGGCCGCATGATTTCGACCTCGGTGCTTACAAAGAGATTATGCGGCACCGTATTCTATGGGTCAGCTATCGCAATACCATCTTGGTCACGATCATCGGGGTAACAGCGGGCCTCGTGATGTACGTGCTTACCGCTTACCCGTTATCCAAAAAAGTGTTGAAGGGCCGGAAGACGCTCATGACGATCGTCGTATTCACGATGCTGTTCAGTGGAGGCCTCATTCCCAACTACTATTTAATGAGGTCGCTTGGACTTCTCGATTCGCTCGCGGCGCTCATCCTGCCGTCCCTGTTCTCGGGCTTCAGCCTGATCCTGATGAAAAACTATTTCGAAGGGCTGCCGGAGGAATTGGAGGAAGCGGCCAGGATCGACGGGGCATCCGATCCGTACATTCTGCTGCGCATCATCGTTCCGCTCTCGATGCCGATTATCGCAACGCTCGGTTTGTTTTCGGCGGTCGGGTATTGGAACAACTTTTTCAACGGGATCATCTATATCCGGTCCGTCGACAAGTGGCCGCTTATGCTGTTCCTGCGGGAGATTATCGAGGGGGCCAACGCCAAAATGATCTCTTCCGGCGGCAATGCAGCTGAGCTCGGAGCTGAACAAATTACGTCGGAGACGCTAAAATACGCCACTTTGACGATCGTCATGCTTCCGATTCTTTTCGTGTATCCGTTTATCCAGAAATATTTTGTGAAGGGCATTACACTTGGTTCTGTTAAGGGTTAGCGTACCGATTGCAGATTGACGCATGGCGATGGAATGCTCGATAGTTAAAGGGATGTCCCTTTCACTATATACTAAATTGAAAATCCTGGAGGAGATTCACATGGTTACGAAAAAGAGGGGGCTTTTGGCGGCAATAGCGGCAACGCTGGTGCTGACCACCGCGGCATGCGGGAAAGGAAGCTCCGGTAACACGACAACGGACGCGGGTGGATCGTCACCGGCAGCGACCTCGGCTTCGACTAAATCGAGCCAGCCGGTACCGATCAAAATAATGGGGAATTACGACGCGGGAGATTTATCGGAGACGGACAAAAAGATGGTCGCTCTGCTGGAGCAGAAAACGGGGACGAAGATTACTTTTGAAATCCCGCCGCTTACCGGATATAAGGAAAGGTTGCAGCTGATGCTGGCGTCCGGCGACTATCCCGATCTCGTCTTTTTCCCGGCCACGAACGATCCGAGCTTCTTGAATGCAATGAAGGACGGCGTGATTTTGCCGGTCAACGATTATATCAAGAACACGAAAAATTTGGAAAAGTACAGCTACGATACCAGTTGGGATGCACTCAAAGTCAATCAGGACAACAAAATTTACGGCATTCCGCGTACGTCCGTTACTCGTAACGATGCTTATTGGGTGCGCAAGGACTGGCTCAAAAATGTCGGTATCACCATCCCCGACAACTCGGAGGTCACGATTGACCAGTTCACCGACATTTTGCGTAAATTTACGAAGAATGACCCGGACAAAAATGGCAAGAACGATACGTACGGGTTCGCCGTTAATGCCAATGCGAAGAAGGTGCTTGATCCGGTATTGTCCGGCACATTCGGACAGACCGGCTGGACGAAAACGAGCGGCGGCAAATACGAGTATATGGATCCGATTTACGATACGACCTCCGATGCTTATAAGAAATCGCTCTCTTACACGAACATGCTGTATAAGGAAGGTCTGCTGGATCCCGATGCGGCTACGAACGACGGCACCAAGGCGAGGGAACGCTTCTGGAAAGGCATTACGGGCGTTTTTCCGGGCTTCGCCGGCCACTACAACTGGCATACCGATGAAATGCGCAAGCTGAATCCGAATGTCGAACTGACTTACGTCTTCGTGAAGGACGATAAGGGACAGGTGAAAGGCGGAGGCTACGCAACCGGCCTGTGGGGCTTCTGGGCGGTTATGAAGGGGTCGAAGAATCCTCAGAAGGCGGTAGAATTCCTGGACGCTTATTTATCCGACGACACGTGGCCGACTGTGAGCGACGGCTTCGAAGGGTCCGACTATAAGGTTGATAATGGGCAAAAGGTCGCCCTTCCGAACACGCCGACCGCCTTCGTTCGCAAAAACACGATGCGTCGCGCGAACGATATCGACTTCTTCATCACGGTCGGTATGGATAAGAACGTGAAGGATCTCATTATGCCATGGCTTAAAAAGTCGGTAGACACCGTCGTGCGCGGCAAAGACCTGGGCTTTGTGCCGGATGCGGCCAAGAAGCCGGAGATGATGGATTACCAAAAGGTGTGGGATCAGACCGTGATGAAGATCATTCTCGGCGATCAGCCGGTCAGCAAATTCGACGATTTGCTGACCGGATGGTATAAAGCGGGCGGCGAGGATTACGTCAAGCAAATGAATGACTTTATTAAGAAGATGGATGCGGCCAAGGCAGCCAAGTAAGTTGTCCATTTCGGAAAGGGGCGTCCGCTCCCGTCGCGGTGCTGACTGCGGTGGGAGCGGACGCTGTTTTAGCGGACGCAATTTTAATAGAAAAGAAAGAGGAGAATGAATAATGGGAAATCCAATTGCCGATGTGCAGCTGAAAACACTATCTTTTGTCGGTTTGGAGCAGAAGAGCGGAATGATGGCGGAGCAGGGCGGATCGTATCTCCCGAACGACCGCGGCGTGATTATGCGGTACGTGGTGGAGCTGCCGTCCTTCGAAGCAGCCTCTTATTTCGCCCCGTTCCAGAAGTATGACCCGATCCCTGGACATACCCAGGCATGGCCTGATGGCTGTAATCGCATCCAGCCCTTGGCGATCCGGGATTTTCGCGACCTTGTGATCGGCGGGCACTTCCTCCTGCTCAAGCTGCAAAGCGGCGGCTATGTGGCGCTGCTCGCCGTTACGAGCCCGAAGACGCTTGCGTGGTTTGCCGAGGAGGATGGCAGGCTGATGCTGGAGATCGGCACGCTCGGCACCGGACGGGTGGAGGCGGACAGCATCCCGCTCTGCGCTTGGGCCGAGGCCTCCGATCCGTATGCAGCCTGCCGGAGCGTCTGGGAGACGGCGATCTTCGACAAACGGCTGGGCGGATCGGTCCGAATGCGGGAAGAAAAGCAATATCCCGAGATATTCCGCTATTTGGGCTGGTGCAGCTGGGAGGAGTACAAGTTCGACATCAACGAACAGATGCTGCTTCAAGCGGTGGATCGGATCGAGGAATCCGGGCTGCCGGTCCGGTATGTCCTGGTGGACGACGGCCACCTGCACGCCGATGCGATGCGCCGCCTCCTCAGCTTCCGCCCGGACGCGAATAAATTCCCGAACGGCTGGTCGGCGCTGCTGAATCGCCGGGCGGAAGAGCGAATCAAGTGGATGGGACTGTGGCTGAACTTCAACGGCTATTGGGGCGCGATTAGCCCGGACCACGAACTCGGTGACCTTGGATCCCATCTGGAGCAGGTGCCGGGAGACCGGCTTCAGCCGAAAAATTCGTTTCTCGATTCGCTTGCCTTCTATGACGAGATGATCGGCACGGTGCGGGAAGCGGGCTTCGATTTCGTCAAAGTCGACAATCAGGCGCAGAACGTGAAGCTCAATACCGGCACCGACAACGGCTCGGAGCGGGCGGCGCACAATGCACAGGCTTTGGAGACCGCTTGTGCCCGCCATGTGGACGGCTTGATCAATTGCATGGCGCACAATGCAGTCGCCGTCTTCAATACGAGACTCAGCGCAGTGACCCGCTGCAGCGAGGATTACGCTGTCGGCGACCTGGCCCGGGCGAGGCGGCACCTGCATAACTCGTACGGCAACATGCCTTGGTTCGGGCAAACCGTTTGGGGGGATCACGACATGTTCCATTCCGGCGACGCGGGAAGCGGCCAGATCATGGCCGTATCGAAGGCGATGTCCGGCGGACCGGTCTACTTGTCCGACAACCCGGCGGCATTCGATGCGGGCAACGTTCTCCCGTTGTGCTACTCGGACGGAGAACTGCTCCGTCCTCAAGCGCCGGCGGTTCCGTTGCGCGAATGTTTGTTTGACAATCCGCTGGAAGGGGAGAAGCCTTATGTCGTAATCGCTCCACTGCAGGGAGGGACGGCCGCCGTCGTCGCCTACAATTTGTCGGAGCCGGAGGTGCCGTTAGAGGGATCGATTCGTCCTGAGCATTATACCGAAGCCGGCTGCATGCTGCAGACAGAGCCGACGGTGTGGACGGTCCCGGCCGAAGGGCTGGTCATTTATGATTGGCTGGAACAGAGCGCATCCCTCTTGGACGGTCCGCACAATTATAAGCTTCCGGGATACGGGAACCGGTTTTACATGCTGACGCCGATTCGCGACGGCTGGTCGACCATCGGCCGCACCGACAAGTACTTGTCTGCGGCGGCGGTCGAAACGATTTCGGCCTCCGCGCAAGAATTGATCGTCCGCTTGAGAGAGAGCGGTCCTTTCGCGGTTTGGAGCGCCTATGGGCAACTGGAGACCGACGGCTGCACACCGGCAACGGACGACGGCCGGTTGTGGCGTTTCGAGCCGCCGGCGGGACAAAAGTATGCGGTCATGCGAATACGTCGCAAATAATGCGAGGAGGCTGAAACTTAGGGAGGGAATGGGATGAAAAAGTTGGCAAAAGCCGCGGCATGGCTTGCGATCGTTTGCCTGTCGTTCGGCGTCTTGGACGCAGGCTTGTTCGCGCCTGTCGCGAAAGCGGCGGTCACTGTGATTCATGTGGCGAACTACGGCGCCGTTCCGAATGACGGCACGGATGACGGGGAAGCGATACGGACGGCGATCGACGAAGCGGTGCGAACGCCGGGGGGAGCGGAGGTCGTCTTCGCGACGGGCCGGTATTTGGTCGGTCCGCCGCCGCGCGAGTGGCGGTTCGATACGGATGGCAGCCTGGACGGATGGACGCTGGCGAATCAATTGTCCGGCACCGTGTCGGGTGGAGTGTTGACGCTCGCTCCGAGCGGAACGGACCCGTACATGATCTCGCCCGGCGCGCTCGCCATCGACGGGAACCGCTTCTTTAACGTCCGGATCCATATGAAAAACAACACCGCCGCCACGTCGGCGACGATTTGGTGGACAACCCAGGACGACGCGGCGTGGTCGGTCGCCAAAAGTGAGACGTTCCCGATCAAGCCGAACGACGCCGGGTTTACCGAATATACCGTCGATTTGAGCTACCACCCGAAATGGGCGGGCAACATGATCAAGAAGCTGAGGCTGGACCCGGAAAACGGAGCCGGCTCGGGGACGATCGAAATCGATTCGATCTGGGCCGACGTTGCGACCGCGGCGGAATGGAAGTTCGATACCGACGGAGACGCCGAAGGTTGGACGGCTCTTGGCGGATCCGGTCTCGTTGCGGGCGGCCGCTACCAACTGACAGTTGCCGCAGGCGACTCCGCCGTGTTGTCTCCGGAATATTTGAGCCTTCACGCCGAGCGGTACGGTACGCTCAAGCTGCGGATAAAAAACAACACTTCCACCGTCCAGGGCAAAATCAGTTATATTACCGATACGGACCCGGTGTGGGACGACAAAAAGTCGAAGACGTTCGCGATTTCGGCCGGCGACGCGGACGTGAAGGAATACGTCATACCGCTCGACAGCCTGTATTACAACGGCATCGTCCGGCAAATCCGCATCGAACCAGCCGCCGGGGCCGCTTCCGGTACGGTGGAAATCGACAGTGTACGCTTCGAACCGCAAAACCCGCTAATCTCGAACTTTTATTTTCATTACAAAGGGGCTACGGGCGGTCTGACGCTGCGCGGTAACAATACGGAGCTGATGTTCGCCGACCCTTTCTACGGGGCGTTCAAATTTCAGGATTCGTCCGGCATTGCGATCAAAGGCTTCACGGTCGATTACGAGAAGCCGCCTTTTACGCAAGGGGTCATCACCGCTTGCAACGGCCCGGCGGCTACGGTCGACTTCGCGCCCGACGCCGGGTACGGGTATATTTTGGACGATCCGCGTACGGCGCTCATGCCTTCCAGATGGGGAGTGGTGCGCGATCCGAGCAATTTCGATTTGCAAAAGGAGGCTGCGCCGAACCTCGTCACGGTGCAGTCGTGGGAGAAGTTGGGCACGAACGCCTACAGGCTGCAGCTCCCGTCTTACATGACTTCCAAAGTGTGTGCGTCGGGCTACATCGAGCAAAACGACAAATTCGCGTTCAGCTACCGCGGGACCGGCTTCAACGTGTTCGACTTGCGCAACGACAGCAACATCTCCATCGAAGGCGTGACCGTTTATAAAGGGGCGGGGACGACGATTACGGGGCAAAATTTGGAAGGCTACGTGACGGTCGACAACCTGAACGTTCTGCGCCGTACCCCGGATCAGGTAATGACGACCCCGGCGGATGGCATCCACATCCAGTTTTCCGTAAACGGGCCGGTCGTGCGGAATTCGACGTTCGAAGGGATGCTGGACGATGCGATCAACTTTTACCAGCATCCGAGCCAGTTGATTGAAGCGAAATCCCCGACGCAAATCTACGCGAAAATCAGCGGCATTTACGCGATCGGCGACACGATTCAAGTGTTCGATCCGCGAACCGGGCGAATCCGGGGAACGGCGGTTATCGTCGGGATGGTGCCGGTAAACGGCTTCGAATTGAAGAGCAGGGCGATTCTGACGCTGGACCGGGCGATTCCGGGTATGACGGGCGGCGACGACATGTCGACGGCGGACTCGATTTTCAACCTGACGAAAAATTTCCAAAACTACGAGGTAAGCGGCTCGACGTTCCGGGAATCGCGGCGGTACGGAGTTCTCGTGCGGCCCGGCAGCGGCGGGGTGATCCGGAACAACACGTTCACCGACCTCGGCGGGGCGGGAATCGCCGTGCAAAACGAGCCGGGACCGTTCGCGTATGAAGGGCCGATGGCGGAGCAGTTGACGATCGAAGGCAATACGTTTAACGGCAACAATTACTTGAATGATATCAACAGCGCGGCCAAGGGCGGCAAGTTGACGGCGAGCGGCATTCAAATATTCGGCGAGAAAGCCGACAAGCAAGTATCGGATTCGCGGGGAATCCGCGGCATTACGATCCTTAACAATACGATACGCGATCCGATCCGGAACGCCATCCTGATCGCCGGCGCCGATACGGTCACGTTTGCGGGCGCCAATACGATCACGACGGCGGCGGGCGTTCGGACGCTGGACGGCGACATTGCGGCGATCAAGCTGGAAAACGCCGCAAACGTGACGATCGACGGGGTGTCGATTACCGATCCGCGCCCCGAGCTGAATGCCGCAATCCAAGTCGGGACGGCGGTGGAGCGCCTGACGGTCGGCGGCGTCACTTATTCTCTCGCTTCCGGCGTCCCGGGGACGTTGAAGCTGGCCTCCGAGGCGCCTGCGGGCTTGACCGCGACCGGGCGCGGCAGCGGGGTGATCGAGCTCGATTGGACGGACATGGCGGGAGCGAACACGTACAACGTGTACCGCGGTACGACGCCGGACTTTGCGCCGTCGTGGGAGACGAAAATCGCCTGCTGCGCGGATAGCCGTTATTGGGACACGGGGCTCGCACCGTCGACATCTTACTATTACAAGGTGACGGCCGTGAACGCCGCCAGCTACGAGTCGGCTGCTTCGGTCGCAGCTATGGCCACGACGCTGCAAGCGCCTTTCGCCGACGACTTCGAGGACGGCAACTTCCTTGGGTGGACCGCCTCAGGCACCGGGTGGTCGGTCGTGCAGGATGGGACGAAAGTGCTTCGCCAGTCCGACTCGATCGGCGAATATATCGCGATTGCGGACGGGACTTCCGCGTCCGACAGCGTGATCGAAGCCCGGATCAAGATGACGGACGAAGGGCCTAGTTCGACGGGCTCCGGCATCGTATTCCGGTATGCGGACGGCGACAACTACTACTGGCTCAATCTGAGGCGGCCGGATAACAAGCTACGGCTGATGAAAAAGTCGGGCAACGTGTGGAGTCAAGTATATGCGGCCGCGCTGCCTCAAAGTTTGAACAGTTGGTACTCGGTGAAGATCGAGGCCTTCGGTGGCTCGATCAGAGCATACGTGAACGGAGCGAAGCTCGTCGACGTCACGGATTCCGGTCCGGCTTCGGGCAAGGCCGGGGTGCGCGTATACAATACGGCGACGAACGTCGACGATTTTAAAGTGCAATTCGGGGCGCCTCTTCCCAATCTGATCCCGGCGCCGTTCGTCGACGGCTTCGAGGACGGGAACGCATCCAATTGGCAGAAGTCGGGCAGCGGCGTATGGTCGGTCGTCGCTGAAGGTGGTACGTACGCCTACGACCAGTCATCCGTCGCCGGCGAGGCGATCAGCTGGCACGACGGCACTTCCGCGGCGAATAATTATGTTGCCGAGGCGAAAATCAAGCTGACCGGCGTCGGAACGGACGCCAGCGGAACCGGTCTCGCCTTCCGCCGCACGGACAACAACAATTACTATTGGTTGAACTTGAAAGTTCCTTCGAATGAGCTGAGGCTCATGAAGAAGGTCGGGGGTACGTGGAGTCAAATCGGATCGACCATTCCATTTCCGCTTCCGCTGAATGAGTGGCACCGGGTAAAAGTCGTCGTCGAATGCGATTCGATCAAAGCGTATGTGAACGGCGCCAAAGTATTCGACGTGATGGACGGCAGTTTGCCCGCCGGCGGAATCGGCTTCCGCTCGTTCAAGACGTCGGCCCGCTTCGATGACGTGACCGTCACGAACGAAATTCCGCCCGAGCCGGTGACGTCTACGCCGCCCGGTCCGACACCGCCCGTATATTTGCTGTACGACGATTTCGAGGATGGCGATACGGCGGGCTGGACGACGTCGGGCGCGAGCTGGAAGCTGGCGCCGGACGTCACGCTTGTGTACGCGCAGTCCGGCGCGAGCGGAGAAGCGGTATCCTCGGCCGGGAACGCGGCGTGGACCGATTACACCGTTCAAGCCAGGGTAAAAATGACGGCGGAGAACGGGTTTGCCACCGGCGCGGGTCTCGTGTTCCGCATGACGGACGACAATCATTACTATTGGTTGAATTTGCGCCGACCCGACGGCCAGCTGCGGTTGATGAAGAAGGACGGGCAAACATGGAGCCAGATCGCCAATGTGCCGCTGCCGCAGCAGTTGACAACGTGGTACACACTGAAGGCCGTCCTCAACGGAAATTCGATCAAATGCTACGTGAACGGCGTCGAGAAAATCAACGTGACCGACTCCAGCATGAGCGCGGGCAAGATCGGGCTCCGGACATACGGCACCGATGCCGAGTTCGACTATGTGACGGTGGAGTGACAGCTTCCGCCACACGCGAATCCAGTGAGCTGCATCCATGAATACGCACTCTTTGCTGCGGGAGAGGCCGGGTGCCGGTACGGGGGGCAGGCTTCGCACTTTGAATGAGGCAAAGCAAGATTTAAGCGGCTAATCACAGAGTACAAACGTATTGAGGACATGTTAATTCAACAGTTTAAGCAGAGCGCAGTGTTTCCAGATTATGAGTGTTCGAATCGTTCGCTTTGGAGCAAGAAAAGAATAAATCGAATGAAATCGTGCAATCCATGATGTATTTGACAACCCAAGTCAAGATATTTGTCATCCGACAACAACCGACTACTGTCCAACGACGCAAATGTATCTATATAATTTGATTTGAAAAGCTTGAGAAATCAAGCTTTTTTACAGAATCAGAAAGTATAAACTTCGAGAGGTTGCATCCTGATTCGGCATAAAAAGTTACCGCTAAAGACGAACCCGCTTCACCGAATTGCTCCGATAGGAGCTTTTTTTATATTAATGTAGGGACATTTGTGTCAACAAAAAATGCACAAATGTCCCTACATTGTAGACTAGCGACACAAATTACCCCACATTTTGTAGTAATTCTATCCGCAATACGATGGTGTTTTTTTGTTTGTCAGTGGGGAATGGATAAAGTTCTTGTCATTTATGACATCAAGTTCTTGTCAACCGAAGCAAGACAATGATGTACTTTACGACAAACAAGATCGAAGTGTTTCATATGAACCCAAGCCTTCTTATTGGTTTGGATCAAGGTTAGCAGTATTTTCGGCCATACTTTTAATATATTCGTTCCGTCGTAAGAGTAAACGTTCCATATACGATCGTAAAAACATCACGTCTGCTAACTTACCGAGAGGTCCAAATGGTGAGGTATAATCGAATGTATCCGTCATCCACGTCCCACCGTCTCGTAATTCAAATGTATGCTCATGTCTGAACCGTTTAAAAGCCCCGCTAACCATCTCGTCCACGAATTTATTAGGCGAATCGAACTCCGTAATGATGGATGTTAAATGTTGGCGAATGCCGAAATGAGTAGCCTCCCAGGTCACGGTTTCTCCAAGTTCGATCAACCCACTGGTCCGACCTTTTATCGCTCTCTCATTTGTATGAGAGGTCGATTCCATGTGAATATCAATGCTGCGTGAAAGATCAAAACACACTCGGAGAGGTGCTTCAATAAACAGGGATATTTTTATAATGGGCAACAGCCATCCTCCTTTGTTTAGTCGTGCACTATTTATCGGTCTAAATAATAGATTAACATATTGCTGTCATAAGCCACATTATCGATAGCCTTCTTGAATAGTAGTTAGCAATAAAAAAATCCCATCCCCAAGACCTTAGTCTTAGGGAGGAGATTCGTATACTCATAGTACGTTCATTTAGTTCGTAAATCCGATTTCCTTGTAAGTATCTGTCATTTCCTTGTCGAACTTATCACCACCGAGCTTCTTCCAACCCGCGATCATTTCCGTATACACAGCTTCCGGATCACCGGCCGTAACGATGAGCTTAGTTATCATTTCATTCAGATATGTGGCAATGGCCGCCTGATTCTGCGCTGCGAATGGACGGGCAATCGCGTTGATCCATGCTTTTTTAGGAGCGGACTCGGCATGGATTTTGGCGAACGTATCCAATACCTTCGCATAATAGGTAGGATCGGTAATCGAACTATCGGCTTTGGCCGTTGCCAACAATTGATCATACGTCAACTGTGGTTGACCCCCTTGAATGATGGACATATCGCCGGAGTACCAGGACACTTCCTTCGCATTTTTGGCAGGGTCTATCGGTGCCCGGATGCCGTCCACCATTTTCCAGTGAACACCTTCGATACCGAATTGCAGCGTCTCAATCACCTTCGGGTCGGCCATCCAGTTCAAGTATTTGATCGCCGCAATCGCCTGAGGTTCTTTGCTCGATTTGGGCACCATGCTGAACATACCGTGTTTGGCTGCACCGCCTGATTTCTTCACACCGTCTGGATTGGGGAACAGTGCAACAGGCATCCATCGCGCATTGGGAACCGCTGGCATCGTCTTCAACGTGGTAGCCCAACCGCTGTCGTTGCTTTCCACGAAACCGGCGACACCGGTAGCGATTTGCTGGTTCATCTGTTGCTGATTGACGTCCGTAGCGAATTCCTTGGATATAAGACCTTCCTTATACAATTTATTCATGAACAGCAGGAAATCGTGTCCGGCCTTCGATGCGATGTTGGATACGAATTGATCCTTCTCCCAGACCCCTCCATACATCGCGATACCGTTGCCGAGCAGTCCCGGATTCATCCCGAAGGCACCGGACAACACATACATAAACGATTTGTCCACGGCAGGGAATGCGAACGGGATTACGTTGGCCTTGCCGACATTGCCAGGATCCTGCTCCTTGAAAGCTTTCAACACCTTGTAGAACTCATCCAAGTTGGTAGGTGATTTCATATTCAGCTTATCCAGCCAGTCCTGACGTACAATGATCTGTTGGCCTCTATTCGTGTTCGCATTGATGGCCGGAACCGCATACCGTTTGTTCTTGTATACACCGGCGTACATCGCATCATTGTTGTTTTTCTTAATCTGACTGCCATACTTGTTGACCAAATCGTCGAGCTCCCATAGACCTCCTTGACCGGCATAACGGAACAAGGTATTGATATCGTAAGTAAAGATGATGTCCGGCGAATCTCCGGAAGAGAGCCAGGTGGTCAGCTTCGTTTCTGCTTCCGCTCGTGGTGCGAGTGCATATTCCAGATCGATACCTAGCTTCTTTACTTCCTCTTGGGCCCACTTGATCATCGGGGCTTCATTTAACTTCATTCCTTGAGGTGCATTGCCGCGATCGTACAACATGACGCGCAGCTTCGTCATCTCGGTCGGCGGTTTAGTTGTTGCCTCTTTGTTAGCTCCTGCAGTCTCACTCGGCTTTACACTGCTGTCAGGAGTTTTTCCTTTGGAACTTGTACAAGAAGCCAACACTAACGCTAGAGAGAAGAGGAGAACCAGACTAATCCAGACTTTCTGTTTGACCATACCTACCATTTTTTTGCCTCCCTTAATATGTTTTGATCAGGATATATGAAGGGGACTGGCATATCCCAATTCCCTATTCCTGTAAGGACGTACAGCTTCTTCAGCCTTTTACCGAACCCAGTAAAGCTCCCTTGACAAAATACTTTTGCAAAAATGGATAAACAATCAGAATAGGAAGGGTAGCAAATATGATCGTAGCGGCCTTGAGCGATTCCTCAATGACGTTCAATTTCCCTTGCACCTGTATAACTTCAAGGGACGTGTCCATCTGGGACAGCAACAAGATGTTGCGTAGTCGGACTTGCAGCGTGTACAGACGAGGATCATCGATATACAGCACGGCAGACATATACGTGTTCCAATGCCCAACAGCATAGAACAAGCCAATTGTAGCGATCACCGCGCCTGACAATGGCAGCACGACAGAGAAGATGTAGCGAATGTTGCTGCAACCGTCTACGACAGCCGCTTCTCGGAGTTCCTCCGGCATGTTCTGGAAAAAGGTTTTCATAATAATCAGATTGAACACACTGATCAAACCCGGAATGATGAGCGCCCATAAGCTGTCCAGCATACCCAACGATTTGACCAGCAAGTAGCTCGGAATCATACCGCCGCTGAACATCATCGTAAAGACTAGAAAATTCATTACATATTTTCTTCCCGGCAAATCGCGGCGGGAGAGCGGATAGGCAGTAAATATAGTGAAGATGAGATTGAGTACTGTCCCTACGACGGTGATATAGATCGTCACCATCATGGCAAGCGTAACATTGTCGTCCCAGAACACCGCTTTCATCGCATCCCAATTAAAATCTACTGGCCATAGCACAACTTTCCCAGATTGAATGGCGTGACTGCTGCTGAACGCATTGGCGAGCGTATTCAGGAATGGGTAGATGCAAGCGAAGGTGAGCAGTCCAATAATCAAATAATTGAAGATATGAAACGCCAAGTCCCAATTCGTACTGTGTCGTCTGTAACCTCTCATCCTCTTCACCCCTTGTTTGGTTACCATAGGCCTTCTTGCCCCATCTTCTTCACCATATAATTCGCTCCGACAATCAGGACCAGATTCACAACCGATTGAACCATGCCGATCGCCGTCGTCATGTCGAAGGTGCCTTGTACGATCCCCAGCTTATATATATAAGTACTCATTACATCGGCTACATCCATGACGGTAGGATTCATTAACGCGAACGGCTGCTCGAAGCCAATGGATACCATATGCCCCAAATTGAGAACAAGCAGCACAATTATCGTCGGAATCATGGAGGGGATCGTAATATGAATGATCTTCTTCCAGCGCCCTGCTCCATCGATGGAAGCCGCTTCGTACAGGAACGGGTCGATCGTCGTGATCGTCGCCAAGTAAATGATCGTCCCCCAACCCGCACTAGCCCACACGCTGGATAGGACATAGACGACGACCCACCAAACACTGTCGGACATGAAGTAAATCGGCTCGAACCCGAACCATTGCAGCATGCGGTTGACGATCCCGTATTTCAAGGAAAGCATGTTGTAGATAATACCGCCCATGATGATCCAGGATATGAAATGCGGCAAATAGAGCAGAGATTGTGTAATCCTCTTAAAATATTTGTTGCCTATTTCGTTCAACAGAATAGCCAGAATAATAGGGGCAGGAAACCCGACCAGGAGAGTGAGCAAATTTAATCCCAGCGTATTGCGCACGATTCTATAGAAATTAGGCAAGTTGACCATGTTGATAAAATGTTGGAAATTGTTCCAGGGGCTTTCGAGTACACCTTGAAAGATGTTGTAATCCTTAAATGCGATCAGCAGCCCAAGCATAGGCACGTAAGCGAATACAACAAAGTAAATGAGTCCGGGAGCCATGAGCGCGTATAAATCGATATATTTCCCGAGTTTCTTCAGGGGATGCATAGGTTCACTGCCTCTCCAGTAGTTTTGATCTATTGCGAATCGACGGCGGAATCGCAAGTGACAGCAAACCGATACTCGGCTTGGAACGTTGCCGTGCTTCCAGTACGTCGTACCATTACGCCCCAGCGTTGCAAGTCCGCTCGGTGTTCATACCCCTTGAAGAGATAGACGGTCGTTCCCGGGCTGCCGGTCATTGCAAGGGTCAACTTCTTGTTCGGCAGCAGCCAGCTTACTTCCCAGTCATCGTCGGTTGTGCAGCTCTGCACGTCGAGCATAAGTTGATAACCGTCCTCCTCGCCAGGCGGTTGTGTACTTTGCATCGGGAAATCGCACTGCAGTTCGCCGGAACAATGAAACAGCCAGTCGAATGTGTGTTCTTCAGATTTCCCCTCGGTAGAGGTTACCGTGAATTCGTCAATTAGTCGGTCAGGACACAAGTGCAGATAACGTGTAAACGTCAGATTGGGATAAACATTATCTGCTGCGACCTTGCAGCTATTGTTGGTGGCATCGAAGGCCAACATCTGGCCAGGTGGTCGATTGGGCTGGTTGTGCCGATCAACGATTACCGTGTTGTGGGCAATCGACTTGCGCTGCCATTCACGGAACAGATCTGAGCCGTATCCGCTGTTGGAGATGTCGCGTGAGATCAGTTCGTCTTGCAGGAACAGTTCGAAATTCATCACATCGGCATGGGAATGGCCTTTAATGACAAAACCGTATTTAAGGAAGACACTCGCCTGTTCATTCTGCAGCATGCAATAATGGATATCTTCGTCGTAGAGCGATAGCCTGAGCGGAGTTATCGACTCTCCATGGTCGCGTTCGTAAGCTTCCCACTCCGAGCGCCAGTTCGTGCCGAACAGCAGCCGCGGAATGCCTCCGATATTGGCGGTGTTCTCGGTGTTCTCGTCAGTTCCATTCGGTTCGAACTCGTCGTACCCATGCGCCAGCGCATAACGGAAAGGCGGTTCGTCATAAATATTGCGAATCCATTCGTACTGATGGGCGTAATTGCGGAATGATGTAAGGGGCCAGCCATCGTTAGGACTTGGGAATAGCCCGTTCGGGAATGCGTATTGTGACGGATAACGGTACATCATCCGTACCGCCTGTGTTAACTCGGGAAATTCATACTCATAGAGCTCGCAAAACGCGGCGTAGTAGGTAAGCCCGTCGGCACAGAGAAAATGATAAACGAACGAGCTTTCATACCAGAAGCCTTGCGGCAGCAGTCCGTCGGCCAGCTTGCGCTTGATCCCTTCCTCGCCATCGGCCGCGCGCTGGCACCATTCGCGTTCATGGAAGAACAAGCCAATCATACCGAGAGCGGACTTCATCCAGATACTGATGTTAGGCGTTCCGCCGCTCTTCTTGTGAAGAAAGTCGGCCATAGGTAAGAACAATCGATGTTTATAGCGTTCTAATTCCGTTTCGGTCAGCTGCTCTCGCACCAATTCCAGCCCGTTCAGCATCCAGCAGACGGCCACCGCGTCCGATAGATTAATGCCGCTGAATTGGCCTTCGAATCCAGGAGGGGTACGAACCTTAAAAGATTCAAAATGGTCACAGTAAAAGTTGAGCACCTTGCGGATGTAGTCCAGATAAGTCGGGTCGCTGTGCAGGTTATACAAGACGGCCGCGCGAAATACATGCGTACAAGCAGTGCTGCGATAAGTGGCACACCATGCTTCATTCACATCTTCGTCCTGGCGCAAGGCCCCGCATTCACCGCAATAGTGCTCATTCGGTTTGGAAGGATCGAACACCAGTGCCGAGGAGCAGAGGTTGCAGAAGTAATGATGCCCCCATCCAGCAATACGTGAAGGGTCGTCTTGGTAATGGACAATCCACTGGTCGGTATCCGATTTTAATTGTCGAGCGATATGTTCCGCCCATGGGAAAACATCTAATTTGTTTCTGATAGCCTGCCAATCGTTTACCAAACGTTTCGTCTGAATCATAACGCGGATAGCTCCTTTCGGAATGAGAGGCTGTCGATTAACAGTTGATAGAAGCAAAAACGGCCGTTCCAAGTGAAAAAGGACCCCGAGAGCTCAAACATCTTGTTTGAACCTCCCTGATTGTATAAGGGATTTTGCGGTATGGAGGTTCAAGCCAAAACTCGCTGGGGTCCTCTTTTTCACTTTCCACTCCTCTTGTCCACAGTTAATCGACAGCCTCAATAATGGCCTTAGATGCAGCTTAAATGGATGCGCTTACATAATTGAACTGTGGATTAAACCTGTTCGATTCTTCCCGTCACTTGCACCTTTCTACCGGATGCCGATGACTCCCGTATCGATTGGATGATCTGGAGCAATTGAATCCCCTCAATAGCACCATTACAGTCCGTTTGTTTGGCCCGCAAATGATCGATAAACTGCTGATGGGCCCGATGAACGGCTCCCCCGCCTAATGTATGGTCGAATGTGTAGGTACAGATTCCGTCGCTGGCCCGATAGGAATAGGGCCCTATCTCGGTGTCCGTTTTCAATTCCGCCGTCAGCATTCCAGTTTCCAATTGGTAGTGGAAATGCCCATGGGTACCGTTGACTTCGATTAAGAATGCAGGGGTAGAGCCGGTTACGAAGGAACAATAGGTCGCTTCCAGAATGCCGGTAACCCCATCGTTCAGTCCCATTAGAACGAAGGAGACATCGTCCCCCTTCAGAGGGGCGTATAACGTATTCACTTCTGCCATTACCCAGTGCGTCTTCCCGGTGAGGAAGGTGAACAAGTCAATCATATGAATACCGAGTTGTTCTAACGCACCGCTTCCTTCGGCCTGCCGCCACCCGCTTTTCAATTTGAATCCAGAACCAGATATCATCTTCCCTCGGATCGAAATAATACCGCCCAAGGAACCGGATCGCATGACTTCCCTGATCGCCTGTATAGCAGGATCTCCGCGAAAACACATGAACACGCCTAGTTCTTTTCCCGCCTCTAATGCGGTTGCCAGCATCATTTCAGCATCATGAATGGAGGTCGCAATCGGCTTTTGCACAAGGACATGCTTGCCAGCGCGTAATGCTTGTATAGTCAATACTGCATGAGTGCTGTTAGGTGTTGCAATATCCAGCCAATCGACCTCAGGGTCGCTCAGCACATCCTCGAGGTTGGTTGTCCATTTCTCAATCCCGAATTGCTCGGCAAGGACTCTTGCGTTGTCCTCGTTGATATCCATGATCCATTTCAACCATGAACCTGTTACGGCTTGATGAGCTGGCAAGTGCAAGGAACGAGCCGTGATGCCTGCACCAATCAATGCTGAACAATAAATGGGATTGCCTGATTTCACTTCGGTGCTCCTTCCTGGTGAAAAGAATATGTACTATAACAGAATGGATTGTGTTTAGTATATAAGTAATATCAACGCGTTTGTTTGTCTACTTTATGGTAAAATGTTGCTGTATTAAGCATTCGGAATAAGGGGGATGGATCGTATGAACCCGCATCTGAGCTCGGCTTTATCACATAATCTTCTTCTATTTGCCCACAACAAAGTAAGCGGTTCGGACTTCAAGGATATTATTCATTTGCATGACGGCATTGAATTACACTATATCGATCAAGGTTCTGGTCAAGTTGTAGTAGGCAAGAAAACAATCAAGATTACGGACGGTATCCTATTGTTTTTTCAACCGTTTCAATTACATAAGCTTGCGGTTCAGGCTACGGATCAGCGCCCCTTTATCCGCTCCTACCTATTATATGATCCCGTGTTGATCCATCATTGTCTTCGAGCTTTTCCAAGGCTGATGGAATTTCACGAGCTAATTTGGAAGCGCTCACTAGAATCTCAAGCGATCACAGGCCTACACAGCGGCCATCCCATTGTGGAGCAATTCCAGCGATTGAGTCATTTGCTTACACAAGATTTGAGCATCGACCAGATGAGAGAACAACAAGTGCTCCATATAGTAGGATTCCTGGGTCTACTGCAGCAATACTGGAGCCATGACAATCAAGATGGGTTGACCGTGCATAGGAGGCCGTTAGGACATGCGGAACAAGCCATGGAATGGATTGATCAAAACTTCATGAAGCCCTTTCAATTGCAAGACTTGGCCGATCACTTGCATTTGTCTGCCCCCTATTTGTCATCCTTATTTCGAAGAGAGCTGGGGGAGAATCTGACCGACTATTTGACCGCCCGTAGAATCAAGGAAGCCAGTCGTCTATTGGAGAGCAGCTCCCTTCCGCTGGATCAGATTGCTTATCAGATCGGCATTCATAACGTGTCCTACTTTTGTCAGCTGTTCAAGAAAAAAACAGGGGAGACGCCTCACAACTTTCGAATGAAAGTGAAGTGACGCGAGGGATCAATCATGAAATCACTGGAAATCAAGTGGAAAGCCCATCAATTATCATTAGTGGACGCCCTTCACCAGGCTGTGGATCTGATTACCAGGCACTATGGGAGCAACTGGATCGCTTCTCATCAAGCGAGGGATGTGCAGAAGTCGGAATGGAGCGATGCTGCTAATGCTCAGTTCGAAGTGATCCAGGATCCGCATTCACACAGTTATATGGAATTGTGCGTAAGTCTGGATGGCGGATGTATGATGCAGCATGGCGAGGATTGGCTGAGACTGAGCGCAGGCGAGGTTTGTCTCCTTATTCCGGGAATCATCCATAACGAAATGCCGGATAAGTTGGGGCCCTATAAAGCGATTTGGCTGGCTGCCGACTCCAAGCAGGTTGTCGTACATGTATTCGTTAGAGATTACAGCCAAGATCTGTTGTTATTCGAAGGGAATAAGTTCGAGTATGATCTCAACCTGCAATCCATCCTTGACCATTTGAAACCCAATCAGAACAGTACGGAACCGCGACAGGTAGATTTGATCAAAACCTATGTGATGCAGCTGCTTCTCTACACGTTAAGAAAGCTGGGAGAAGCTCCTATTGGAGGCAGAAGCGAGCACTGGAAAACTACGGTTGTTAAAGAAATTTACGAATATGTGGAGAAGCATCATAACCGCCATATCCGCTTATCTGAAATATCCCAGGAGCAATGTATCAGCATCAATCATCTAAACAACCTGTTCAAAGCGGCGACTGGTAAAACGATTGTGAGATATATAGAAGAGAACAGAATGGATAAAGCCAAGCGTTGGCTTCATGAGGGGGATGACAGCGTTCAGGCGATCGCCTCTCGTCTTGGATTTTACGATCCTTATCATTTCAGCAAAACGTTCAAGAAGGAAACGGGACTGACACCCACGCAATACCGCAAATCGAAGGAAGACGTTCCAGGGAACGACTAGATAGGGATGTTAGTGTGAGATTATACATGGATTGGATCGCTTTTTACATTTCTCCGTACACTTCCTCATTCTATAATTGCATTAATTACCAATGGAGGTGGATTGGCATTGTCAACACAACCGACAAGAGAAGTGCTAACAGAGGAACAGATTAATAAGTTTCATCGAGAAGGGTATCTATTAATAAAAGGACTCTGGAACCTCGATGAAGTAGAAGAAGCCAAGCAACATTTCCAGGAACTGAATGCGCAGGGGCCGATTCCAGGTTGTTTTGACATTCCGAAGAGAGGCAATATGGACAATGATCCTCTGCAGCAATATCCGCGTATGCTGGCTCCGGAACGAATAAGCGAAACTGTCAAAAAAATGATGATTCATCCAACGGGTATGGCTATGCTGGCTGATCTATTCAATGAGGAGCCCCTTGCCGCGGGATCGATGTATTACTTCAAGCCTCCCGGAGCGCGAGGACAGGCGTTGCATCAAGATAATTATTATCTTCGTATTGAACCGGGCACCTGTATTGGCTGCTGGATTGCCATCGATCCGGCGGATGAAGAGAACGGCGGACTTGTTGTTGTCCCGAATACGGGGAATTTGGAAATTCAGTGTCCTCATGAAGCGGATCGTCAAATTTATGTGTATGCGGATGAAGTGGATATCCCCGAAGGAACGGCACCCGTTCCGGTCAATATGGATCCGGGCGATGCGCTGCTGTTCAACGGCAATATTATTCATGGATCGTATCCTAATAAATCCAAGGATCGTTTCCGTCGTTCATACATTGTGCATTACATCGGGATGTCTTCGGAGAAAGCGGGCCATCATATCTCATTTGCCTTAACTGATCGACATGGGAATGTGCATACGCGGGAAAGTAACCAGGACGCTGGACCATGCGGCACGATTCTGCCCAACACAGTTGTAATGCCCTAAATTCAAAAGGAAGGAGGAAGAAAAATGTCTAACTTAGCGATTAATGGTGGAAAGGCGTCAGCCGAACCGTTAAAAGATTATAAATGGCCAAAGCTGTATGAAGAAGATAAAGTAGCAGTTGTTCAAGCGCTAGAGCATGGGTATTGGGGAGGACTGGGGGATGAGAATCAGCCTCATAAAATATTTGAAGCCCAATTCGCTGAGTATCATAACGCCGATTACGCTGTTCTTGTAGCGAATGGAACGGTATCGTTGGAATTGTCGTTAAAAGCAGGAGGGGTATGTCCAGGAGATGAAGTGATTGTTCCGGCCATTACTTTCGTAGCAAGCGCGGGTTCGATTGTTTCTGTAGGCGCCGTTCCCATCTTTGTTGATGTGGAGAAGGACACGTGCCAGATTAGTGCGGCTGCTATTGAAGCAGCAATTACGCCGCGAACGAAAGGAATCCTGATTGTCCATTTCGGTGGATATGTGGCGGATTTGGACGCGATCATGGCGCTTGCCGACAAGCATGGTCTCATCGTAATTGAAGATTGCGCTCATGCTCAAGGGGCATCTTGGCGGAACCGAAGAGTAGGTTCATGGGGAACGTTCGGTAGCTTCTCCTTTCAAGAAAGCAAATCATTATCCGCAGGTGAAGGCGGACTAGTGCTGATGAAGGATGAGGACATGTATGCCAAGGCCCAACTGATCCGCAACATAGGCCGCAAAGCGAACGAAAAAATTTACTACCATCATGTATGCGCCTCCAATTGGAGGATGGGCGGGTTACAAGCTGCATTATTGCTGTCCCAGTTCAGCAGATTTCCTGTACAAGCTGAGCAAAGACACCATAATTACTATCATCTGGCGAATGCTTTAAACCAAATTGAAGGCATTCGTTGTTTGCCGCATGACGAACGGATTACCCAGATGGGTTGCTATTTCCTGATTATGGATTTCGATGCCGGCCAGTTCGGTTGTTCACGTGATGTATTCGTGCAGGCGATGAGAGCAGAAGGTGTGGCTTGGTGTACGACGGGCTACAATCGACCGCTCTATAAAGAAAAAGCTTTTGAAGAAGCCAATTTGCGCCCGCTTCTAC
Organism: Paenibacillus sp. P4_E11; assembly: GCF_056401635.1. Lineage (NCBI taxonomy): Bacteria > Bacillati > Bacillota > Bacilli > Caryophanales > Paenibacillaceae > Paenibacillus > Paenibacillus sp. P4_E11. The sequence continues at coordinate 29,006 of NZ_JBFUIX010000036.1, forward strand.
ATGAAAGCATTCAACTGCCGGAATATTCCACAATGAGCCTTCCCCATGCGGAACGATGGACAGAACGAATGGTTACGATCCTGCACTTCTACATGACTGGGGATACAACGGGTGTGGATCTTGTACTTGAAGCGGCTCGTAAAGTGAAGAAGCATGTAAGCGAATTGGTCGTGAAGGCATGAGTACGGTGTTGATGGCTGGGTTCGGTAGAGCGGACATTACACCACCTGTTGGAATAGAGCTGTGTGGGTTCGGTTGGAATCTGGAGCGTAAGTCGACTGGGGTGTACGAACCGTTATTCGCGAATGTTATGGTATGGCGGCACGGGGGCATGCAAGGGGCGATCCTGTCCTGCGACATTATTGCGATAGGTAAGATTTGGTCGCGTCAAATCAGACAGCGAATTGAACAAGAGTGTGGCATTCCCTACGATAACATCATGTTATGCTGCACCCATACCCATTCAGGCCCAACTACTATGGAATTGATCGGATGGGGGGAGATGGATCACGCCTATATGGACACCTTGCCTGATCGAATTACGCAGGGCGTGAAGATGGCCTCCATGAATATGGCGGAAACCACGGTGGAGTACGGGGAAACGCAAGCCTCAGGAATTTCCTATAATCGGGAAAGTCATACGAAAACCAATCCCGGGGGATTAACCGATCCCACATTGAAAGTGATTAAGCTGCTCCAGGGAGACACAATGGCAGGATTTATGGTTCATTATTCTTGTCATCCGGTCGTAATGTGCGAAGCCACATCATTGATCTCCGGCGACTTCATTGGCGTAGCCATGAACAAACTAATGGCCCAATATAACGCGACTGGACTGTTCATACAAGGATCGATAGGGGATCAGAATCCGGTGTTCTGCCATGAGAATCAAGAAACTTCCTTGATTAATCTTAAGGTACTGTCCAATCGATTCGCCGATTTGGTTGAGGGGGCTTTAACTGACACGGAGTCGCTGCCTTTGGACGCGGACTCGGTCCGCATCAAGCGGTTGGATATCAAACTTCCGCAGCTGGTTATTGAGCAATCTGTCATTTTGCGTAATATGTTGCTGATCGCTGATATTTATAAGCATTATGATAACTTGCCCAAAGCCGTGCAACGAAGAGTCCGGTTCGAGAGGGATGTACTGGAGAAGAACTGGGCTCGTTATAGCCAATCCCCATTGGATGAATTCCAGACGGAAATTCAGGCGCTTCGATTCGGTAATCTGCTTATTCTTGCGCATCCGTCAGAACTGTTTTATTCGTATCATGAGGAAATCTTGAAACGGTTGTCTGGCTATAAGGTGTTGGTGGCCGGTATAACGAATGATGCGATCGGCTATATTCCGACTCCGGATAAGTATGATGTTTCGGAACGAAAGTATTCTTATCCAGCCTGGTTTACACCCTTTATGCTCGGTGAATTTCCATACCGGAGCGATACTGGTGAGATCCTATCCGATGCTCTAGTAGAGCTGGGAACGTCTCTCTGAAATAACGCAAGTCAGCAGGCCGGCTTCCAATGAGCCAAAGTGCTCTACCGGATTTAGTCCGGAGAGCACTTTGGCTTTGGGGAGCCGGCCTGCTGCTGTAGGCAACACCATGTCCATCTTATGTTATACTGGAGGGAACAACCATTCGTCGAAATGAGGTGCTTGCAAGATGAACGACAGCGAGCAGAAGAACAAACAATCGACTATCAAAGAGCAGCCAGCGGAGTACTTAATTCCAGAACGGTATGAGATCATTAACGGGGTCAGATACGATTTCTTGTCCTCGCCGAAGGTGATCCATCAGCTGATCGTCGGCAACATGTTTGCATTCTTCCATTTTTCATGCAGGATGGACGGCGTTATTCTCTTGTCGCCCATGGATGTGCATTTTGACCATGGTGACAATATTGCCCAGCCGGATTTGATCTACATATCCAATGACAACCGCGCCATTATCAGAGACGGATTCGTCTTCGGGACGCCGGACCTTCTTGTGGAAGTGTTGTCGAACAGTACGGGACGCAAGGACAGGTCGGTGAAGCGGGAAATGTATGAACGATTCGGCGTTCAGGAGTATTGGATTGTCGATCCCGTCTACCGAACGGTGGAACAGCTTGTGCTCAAGGACAGCCGATATGTCTGGATGTATACAGGGACAGAAACCGATGTGATGCAATCGCAATTATTTCCGTGCATGACCGTAGATTTGAAGGACGTTTTTCCACCCGAGGAAAACTAGATAAGTTACAACTGAACCTTAACTCGTTCCTTCTGCCGGAAGAAAACCCAGTGCTTAAAGCCGATCTCCTTCAACCGGGCTGCGACTTCGTTCCACTCGTCCCCGACACGGCTCGGGACATGGGCGTCTGAGCCGAAGGTGACATCCACACCATAGTGCAGCGCCAGCGCCAAGATGTCGTCGGACGGATACCAACCGCCAACATCCTTCGTCTTGCCGGACGTATTGATCTCGATGGCTATGCCATATTCCCCGATGATCCGCAGCGTATCCTCGACGGCCTTCGTCTGAATCGTGGAGAAGGCAGGGTAGAATCCCTTCATCGCATCGATGTGGCCGAGAATCTGGAACATGCCGCTGCGAGCCGATTGCTGGATGAGATCATAGTACATTTCTTTCTGCTGCACCTGCTCCGACTCGCTCAAGCCTTTCCAACGTTTGCGATTGAATATACTGACCCCGCCCGATTGATGGACAGACCCGATAATATAATCAAACGGATATTGTTCGTATACACGACGGTACACCTCAGCATGCTCAGGGAAAAAGTCCGATTCCACGCCAAGCAGCACTTCGATCTGCCCCTTGTACAGCTCTTTCAGTCGAAGAATTTCGGCCACGTATACGGCGAACTCTTTCTTCGCCATCGCAATTTGCGGCCAGGGGCTCTCTTCCTTGCTGCCGAAATACGGGGAATGATCGGAAATGCCAATCACTTGAAGCCCTTCGGAGACGGCTGCTTCAATATAGTCACGAATACCGCCTACCGCATGGCCGCATCGTTCGTGATGCGTATGTAAATCGAATTTCAGCATAACGTCTTACTCCGATCCTATAAAATTAATCTCAGGCATGCCCTTCAAGTCACTCAGAAACTGCTGGAGTGCCGAACTCAAATATCGGCCAGATTTGTAAATAACACCGACTGGATGGCTAATGTCCAGCTCATCAACCGGAATCATCCGCAATGTCCCGTTCCGCAGTTCACTTGCAATCGATAGCTTGGATATGATCGCGGCCCCCAGATTCAGCTCGACCATTCGCTTCACTTCCTCGCTGCTCTGCAATTCCATCACGATGTTCGGCTCCAGATTGAATTTGCGGAACACCTGATCGACGAACCGACGCCCTGCCGTTTCCGTGGACAGCATGATGAACGGAATGTCACGCAACGACTCAACCGTCGTATGTAGACGGTTTGCGAGTGGGTGATGGGGGGAGACAACGAGCTCGAATGCATCGTAATACAGGATTGACGTTTCCAGATGCGGATTTTTCTCGAACAAATACCCGATGCCGATATCGATCGTCCCGTTTTCCACATTCGACATGATTTGCATAGTCGTCATGGAGTGGATGGACGTCTTGATCAGGGGGAACTGGTTCTGGAAGTAGGACAACACTCGCGGTAATATTTGCATCGCAATGGAAGTCGTCGTTCCTAAGTTTATGTGACCTTGCGGCGTTTGATTCAGATCGGACAGTTTTTGCTTCAAGTCTTCCACAATTCTTAACATCATTTCGGCATGTCGCAAAAAAACGTTCCCACTGTCCGTCAGTGTGACCGGTTGGTTGCGATCAATCAATACGGTTTTGAATTCATCTTCCAAGCTTTTAATTTGGGCGGATACCGCAGGTTGCGTCAAATTGAGGAGCTCTCCGGCTTTGCGGAAGCTCATGGTCTTGGATATCGTCACCAACGTCTCCAACTGGTTTATGTTCAACCCAGAACCACCCCTTTAGTTGCTAGTTATCATTGAGCCCCACAAAGTGACGCGAAGCTCCGTAGCTCATCCCGAGTACTTTGCGGGGACCCCGAATTAAGAAGCGGGTTGGAAAAACTCGATGCGCTCGCCGTCCGGTCCATAGAAGAAACGGTAGCTTGCACCATTAGGTAATGTCGTGGATGCATCTTCGAGGAACGTCACATTCAGCGCCGCTACTCGTTCGGTTTCCGCTTCAAGATCATCGACCGTGAACGCAATATGGTGAACACGTGCTTCATCCGCCAACTGTCCTGGATAACCTCCGATCAATTCGATTTGAGTTTCATTCGCTCCTGGAGCGCCCAGAAACGCAAGTTCGATTATTCCATTCGTGTGCATGAGCTTCCCCAGCAGCTCCAAGCCGACTACAGATTGGTAGAAGGCGATGGACCGTTCCATATTCGTTACCATAATGCCGACATGCTCTATCTTTCTCACTGCCATTAATTCTCATCCTCGTTTCTTTGAATGAATTTACGGTTCGTTGCCGTTCGTGCTTACTTTCATATTGTAACGCTTGATCGCTATAGAGAAAAGGTATTGTTTGCTGATTCGACATTCCATTGATTTGACGGTGAACTCCAGAAGTTGACATGGTATAATAGTCCTAATATGCATTTTGATGGACGGATGTTCTGGGTTATTATGCAACTGGAGGTCTTACATGTTTGAATGGTCGGGTTATCGGACGGTCGAGACAATTGCTAGCAATGAAGAAATCATCATATACCGACTCGTTCATCTGGAAGATAGCCGAAGCGTCATCGCCAAGACGACGCGTGACGAACACCCGGGGCCGGCCCTTGTTGCCACATTTCATTATGAATATGACATCTTTACCAGATTGCACGGCAGAGGGGCAGTCGAACCGTACAGTCTGGAACTTGTAGCAGATCGCCCGGTGCTGCTGGTACAGGATATCGGCGGTAGCACATTGGATCGGGTATTGCGCGAGCGTGCGCCGGCAATTGGATTAACGGCTCTGCTGAGTATTGCTGCAGCCGTAGTCGATTGCCTGTTGCACATTCATCGCGAACAGATGACACATCATGAGATCACCCCCTCTCATCTAATGGTCAATCCCGATACGCTTGAAGTGAAGTTTATCGACGTTCGAATGTGCTCGACCTTGTCTCATAAGAGTTCGCTGACGAAGCTTGCCAGTCGACCAGACTCGGCTTTGTCCTATATATCGCCGGAGCAAACAGGCAGAACGGGATTGGTACCAGACTACCGCTCCGATTTTTACTCACTCGGGATCACGTTGTATGAATGGCTGACGGGTGTTCTGCCCTTCGAGCAGCAAGACGCTCTGGGCATCGTATATCAACATCTGGCAAGTACGCCTAGGCCTGTCCATGTCAGAGCTCCCATCATACCCAGAATGGTCTCCGACATTATTGACAAATGTATGGCGAAAATGCCTGATGCCCGTTACACAAGCGCTTTCGGCATCAAGTCTGATCTGGAAGTGTGCTTAACCCGATATCGGGAATCGGGTGTAATCGAGCCCTTCGCGCTTGGCAGCCGTGATGTTCCGGATCGCTGGATATTCCCTTCCGCCCTGTACGGCAGGCACGCTGAGCAGCAAAGCTTGCTGTCTGCGCTGCAACGGTCGACAGAGGGAGCTGTGAAGATGGTGTGGGTAAGCGGGAATGGAGGGATTGGGAAAACCACATTCATCCAGGAATCACTGCGAAAGGCTAGACCATCCGGAGGCTTCTCGGTGTCCGGTAAGTTTGACCCGAATCATACGGCTATTCCTTATGATGTGTGGGTCCAAGCATTGGAACAATTGATCGACCAACTGCTGACTAAAAGTGAATTACAGGCGGAAGTGTGGAAGCTGCGTATCCTGCATGCGGTAGACGGGTATGGTCAACTGTTGATCGACCTCGTTCCTAAGTTAAAGCTCTTAATTGATGAACAACCCTCTGTACAGCCATTGCCGCCAGTAGAAGCACAGCGTCGGTTTCATTTCGTATTGAACAGATTTATGCAGCTATTCGTTGATCGGGAACACCCCTTAGTCCTGTTCTTCGACGATTTGCAGTGGGCGGATGAAGCGTCCCTGCACTATCTCGCTTACTTGCTCACGGACCGGGATACGAAGCATCTGCTCGTCGTGGGAGCGTATCGGGAAGCAGAGATTACGTCGACGCACCCTGTCCGGCGACTCGAGGAATACCTGCAGGAGCGGAATATGAACGACGAGAGGATTCTTCTCTCCGTGCTCGATTCTAATGACTTGTTGCAACTGCTGAGAGATGCTATTCGCTCCGAATCTGCTGAAACCGATGCATTGGCTTCTGTATTGTTGCATAAGACGGCAGGCAATCCATTCTTCCTCAAGCAATTCTTGCAGGACCTGGTTAACCGTGGACTGGTCACCTTCAATGATAGTAACCGATGCTGGCAATGGAATTTACGACTCATTGCCGAGATGAATATACCCGATAGCGCTGCCGCTTACATATCGGACAGAATGAATCATCTGCCGGTCCAGATAAGGTATGTGCTTAGCTGCGCCGCCTGCCTCGGTAACCGGTTCGAGCTAGGGACGCTCGGTTCCCTTACCGGATTGTCCGAGCTGGAGCTTCTTGAAGCGCTCGGGACTGCCGAACACGAGCGTATGCTGCAGCGGGATACTAGCGACAATGCGGTGTACAAGTTCCAGCATGACCGTATCCGGCAAGTCGCCTATGCGCTTGTGCCAGAAGCCGAACGTCCTGATCTACACTTGCGGATTGGCCGATTGTTAGCGCAACGTGTGCAAACAGGTGGGGATGTGAATGTATTCGAAGTCGTGAACCACTTGAATCAAGGGTTGGAGCGGATCGAACATCGGGGGCAAAAACTGGAGCTAGCGGAATTGAATATCCAGGCGGGAATGAAAGCGAAGCAATCGAACGCTTACGAGACATCGCTTGGCTATTACCGCAACGCCACGTCGTTATTGCCGGAAGATGGCTGGGACAGCAACTACAGCCTTGCCTTCCGGTCTTACAAAGAACGAGCCGAGTTGGAGTATTTGTGCACCCATTTCGATAAGGCGGATGTCTTGTTCAATCTCTTGCTGCAGAGATCTAGAACGAATCTGGATAAAGCGCTCGTCTATTCCGTGATGATCCAGTTCGAATCGAACAAGGACAATTACAGGGATGTAATGGCCCTGGCTGAGAAGGCTCTGGGGTTGTTGAATATCCGCCACAATTTCAAACCCAGTTCGCATGAGCTGACACTTCAGTGGATGCGGTTGCTGTGGAAGCTGCGCAGGCGTTCGGTCGGTTCGCTGCACGATCTGCCACCCATGACGGATGAGAGCCGTAAGGTGGCCATGATGGTTCTGGTCTATATGGGGAATGCCAGCTTCAATCTGGACAAGAAGGTGTGGGCCGCCAATTTCTTCACAATGATTGATCTGACGCTGGACTACGGCATTACCCCTGAATCGTCTATCGGATTTGTGGGGTATGCCATGATCTTATATTTTCAATTCCGCCAAGATCGATCTGCATATGAATGGGGAACACTTGCCTGTCAAGTATCCGTTGGTTACCCGGCGCTATATGTGAAGACTCTTACTGCGTTCTCGTTATGTTACGATAGCTGGCGACAGTATGATACGGGCTTCCTAGAGAGATTCACCGATCAGGCCGGCAAGCTGGGACTAGAGTCAGGAGACTTGTGGCAAAGCAATCATAGTGTGATTCTCAACTGTGTGCTGCTGCTGCAATTCGGCCATCCGCTCGGAGACATCTACGATCGTCTGATTGCCCACTCTTCGAGCCTGCAGCGCAATAATAACAACTTGCAATGGAAGCAAGCGTCGATATTCGCCGATCTACTCGCCCGATTGACTGGGTATCGTTCAGCAGACGATCCTTTCGATAAGACCGACCTTTATAAGGAAGGTTACGTCAGATCGGTACATGGAGATGATACCAATTACATGGAAGGTTTGGTTTGCATCTGTCTTTACATGACCGGGTATTTGTTCGGCAGATTTAAGGAAGCGCATCACTATATTAAGAAAGAGGCCATGCTCAATGCTAGTGAAGGACGTAAGGACGATATAATCGGGGAGAAATCGACCCCCTATATGTACGAAACGTTGGTTTTGTCGGAGCTGTATGAGGAAGAAGGAGAACGGGAGCGAAAGGCAATCATAGCCCGAATACGCGGTCACGAGAAAAAGATGAAGCAATACGCAAAACGTTGCCCAGAAAATTATGAACACAAATACTTAATGGTTCAAGCTGTACTGGCAAGTCTGGAACATCATGATCGAGAAGCAGAGGATCTGTATGAACAATGCATTGCAGATGCCCGCAAGCATGGACACATCCATAACGTAGGTATCGTTGCAGAACGATTAGCCAAGCATGGTTTGAACCGAGGTAAGAATCAGCTAGCGAAAATCTATATGACAGAGGCATACGAAGCGTACATGCAATGGGGTGCAGTGGCGAAAGCAGCCGACTTGGCAGCCAAATACGGTCATCTGCTGAACTTGAAGAGTGAGCATGGACGAGATCGTGTGGATTATCTCTCCGTGATCATGTCCGCACAGGCGCTCTCTGGTGAAATGGAAATGCCCCGTCTCTTGAATGCTCTAATGCGCATCATGCTTCAGAATGCAGGCGCCGAATCCGGTGCACTCCTGTTCAATTATGACGATAGTTGGGTTGTAGAAACGCATGGAAAGGCCGAAGAATTGATCATCGAGTCGATCCCGCTTGAAGATGCGGCAGACTTCGTTCCATCAGCTATTATAGGCTATGCGGCGAGAACGCAAGAGGAAGTAGTCCTGCACAATGCTGCTGGAGAAGGCATGTTCACACGTATCCCGTATGTTAAGGAGAATCGGTTGAAATCGGTGCTCTGTCTTCCTATCCTTCACCAGGACAAACTGATCTGTCTGCTCTACATGGAGAACAAGTTGTCGTCCGGGTTGTTCACGCCCGATCGGCTGGACGTACTGAAGCTGTTATGTTCGCAATGCGCGATCTCTATCTATAATGCAAGACTCTATACAGGAATTCGAGATATGAGGGCAAGCCTGGAACAACAAGTGGAGGAACGGACCCGCAGCCTGGAGCGGTCGATGCGCGAGACAGCCGCTGCCTTGGCAGAGATGTCCTTATATGAAGAACGGAATCGGATCGCCCAGGAAATTCACGATGTCGTCGGGCATACCCTCACCTCAACCATCCTTCAGGTAGAAGCAGGTAAGCGGCTTCTGCACAAGGACAAGGAGGGCGCTGTAGTGCGACTGGAAGAGGCGCAGGATCTTGTTCGACACGGACTGAATGAAATTCGCCGCTCCGTCCATATGTTGAAGGAAGGTCAATCCTTCGACCTTGGTCACACATTGCATCGATTGATCAGGGACACCGAACGGAATACAGGAGTCAGTGTGAACGTGTCTATTCATGACTTGCCCGAGATGTCAACGTCCCATCAGAAGGCGATCTATCATGCACTGCAGGAAGGTCTGACCAATGGGATTCGGCATGGCGAAAGTACGGAATTTCATTTCAATCTGGAGTATAATGGAACGACCTTGTTATTCAGGCTCGAAGATAATGGGAAAGGGACGGGCGTCATCGTGATGGGATTTGGCCTCAAATCCATGAAGGAACGGGTAGAACAGTTGGGCGGCAGACTGCGGATTAGCTCGAATACAGACCAAGGCTGTCAACTACGCATCGACATACCTTATCCAATGCAGACGGGAGGCGGAACGTGAGATGAAGAGGAAGAACATACGAATAGTGATTGCCGACGACCAGATGCTGACACGGGAAGGCCTCAGAACGATTCTGGATTTGGAAGATGATATGGAAGTGATCGGTGTGGCACGGAATGGTCTCGAGGCTTGCGAATTAGCGGAGACACTACGCCCTGATCTGGTGCTGATGGACATTCAAATGCCGAATATGGATGGAATTACCGCATTGAAACGAATACGACAGAGTTGCCCCGACACGATGATTCTGATCTTGACGACCTTCATCGAGGAGGACTACATCGTGGAGGGGATGGCCGGTGGAGCAAGCGGTTATATGTTGAAGGATATGGACGGAGATCGAATGATCGCTTCGATTCGCGATTCGGTGTCCGGTCAGTTCATTCTCCCGGCAGCCGTCGCAACCAAGCTAGCGATGCGAATCACCAAGCTGACTGCGGAACATGAACAATGGCAATTATCTGCGCATTCGAGGCTGGAGCGCATCAAGCTAACAGAGCGGGAGAATGCGATTGCTCAGCTTATGATTCGGGGAATGAATAACCGCGAGATCGCGGAGGCGTTATTCGTAACCGAAGGTACGGCGCGGAATTATATAAGCAGTCTATACAGGAAATTGGAGGTAAATGATCGAGCCCAAGCGATTGTTCGTCTCCATTCATTAGCGTAAGACAATGGACTCCTATACAGCGAAAACCGACCTAGTAACTAGGTCGGTTTTCCTATTATTGTGTGTCATATGACAAACAGATTACAATCAGCACTATTCGTCAAGTGAATTTTGGATTATATTACACGTAAAGGGAGGAGAGCCTAATGCCTAATTTTTATTTCCGTGAAATATGGACGCCCCTGAAGCTGGTTGGGATCAAGGTGTTCAAAGATGATGAAGGGGATATATGGTACAAAGTCTTCTCCAATCCCAGGAGACGAATTCGGAAAAGTGTGAGTTGAGAGCTTAAATCAACTTCAACTTCACCCAGAAACGAATTTCGTCACCTTCGCATTCAGCCCAGATCTGGCCCCCATGGAAGTCGATGATGCTTCTGGCGATCGCAAGCCCAAGACCGGAACCGCCGGATTCCGATGATCGCGATTCGTCCAGTCGGTAGAACCGCTCGAACAGCCGCTCCAGCTCCGATTGTGGGATAGGTGTTCCCCGATTGCTGATGCAGACGTGGACGAAGCCTAGATCACGGAACATCACCACTTTGATCTTTCCTGGCTTGAAGCTGTAATTCACTGCATTTGTGAGTAGATTGTCGAACACGCGAATGATCTTATCAGCGTCGAGCTCGACCCAGATTTTCTCCGGGGGCAGCATTCTGGAGATGGTCAATTCATTCGCTTCCGCCCGGGTCACATGCTCTTCGAGTAACTGCTCCAGCAGTTCGTTCAAGCAAACCCTCTCCAAGCTCAGAAAGTCCCCTCGATTAGACAGTTTCGCATACTCGAACAAATCCTCAATTAACCCTTTAAGCTTCTCTGATTTGGAATAGGCAATGTTCACGTACGAGCTGGCCTGTTGCTCGTTCTCGAAGCCATGATCCTTCAACAACCGCAAATATCCCATGATGAGTGTAAGCGGTGTACGCAAATCGTGCGAGACGTTCGTGATCAACTCGGTCTTCGTCTTCTCTGCAAGCCGTTCTTCTTCAATCGTCTGCTGCAACTCCGCGGTCATGTCGTTAATGTTCTCTGCCAGGGAGCCGAGCTCATCCTTGCTCTTCTTGGCGAAGCGGAAGTTCAGATTCCCTCTGGAAATCTCCATCAGTCCACCTGCCAGCTCCTCGATATACTTCATCTTGCGTTTCGTAATGAGGAAGAAGCTGCCGATGAACACCATGAGTCCCACTACGAACGGTAGAGGGGTATTTTGCTTATGGGTAGTGATCTGCGGCTCCGGAATGCCCGACACGATTAAGTAAGTGTGGGTATTATTTTTCAAATTCAACGGGTAAAAGGAGATGTACTCCTGGTTTCGGTAACTGTTTTCGTTATTACGAATGTTCATCGCGTTGCGGATGACGCTGTGCAGGTCGATCTGATTCTCAGTCGCGTTGGATGACTTGTGCAATACTTTGCCGTCCAGATCGACGACCAGTATTTTCTCAGCACCCCACCGTTGTTGCTCGATAATCCGATTGATCATCTGGTCCTGCGTTTCAGCAGATGTAGCGGGTCTGCCTTTGATATTATTATCAATGTTATTGTTTATGTCGCTATCAGTGTTGTTGTTGTTGTTTTTGTTCGAATTTTCAATCGTGTACAGGAGGGAGCGGGTATGCTGGTCGATTTGTTGCCTTCCCCAATCGTACTCGATAGTAGATGTCTTGTTGACGTTGGCGAAGAACGGAGCAGCAATCGCACTGGAGATAATCGCCACCCCCAAGCAGATACCGAATGCCAACATAAGCTGAAGCCGGATACTTCGCTCGAGATTACTACGCACCATCGTTATGATGTCTTTGCCGAAGCTGAATATGAGGGAAATCCAGTAAAACGGGTTGAAAATTTTGAATACCGACCTATTTTTCAATTTTGTAGCCTACCCCCCACACCGTTTTAATGTACTTCGGCTGTCTGGGCGTTTCTTCAAGTTTTTCTCGGATTTTGCGAATGTGCACCATGACCGTATTGTCCGACTCATAGAACGCCTCGTTCCATACACATTCGTATATTTTCTGGATGCTGAACACGATACCTCGGTTACGGGCTAGCAGCTCGAGTATGGCGAATTCCCGTGGGGTTAGCTTCACTTCCCGGCCGTCAATCCGGATTTCATGTGTGGATGTATTGATGGTCAAGTCATCAATCTCCAGCTCGTCCTCCTGAGGAGAAGTTGCAACGTTCAGCCTCATGTAGCGGCGGAGCTGCGATTTCACCCGGGCCACTAGCTCGAGTGGGTTGAACGGTTTCGTCATATAGTCGTCTGCGCCGGAGCTTAGACCGAATATTTTGTCCATATCCTGGCTCTTGGCTGACAGCATGATGATCGGCATGTTCTGCTCCTCGCGGATTTTCAGACAAGCTTGAATACCGTCCATGCGGGGCATCATGATGTCCAGAATGATCAGGTCGACTTTTTTGTGACGCAGCATTTCCAGTGCTTCCAGTCCGTTCGACGCCAAGAGGAGGGTATAGCCTTCGTTCTTCAAATATATTTCCAGCAAGTCTAATATTTCTTTCTCATCATCGACGAGTAGTATTGTTTCTCCAGCCATAAGGGCTCCTTTCTTGGTTCGTGCTCACAAGATTTAGTATAGGTGAAAATTCTTAATAAAGTTTGAGGGGGGATCTTAATAATATCTTAAGAGTAAATGAACTTTCTGAATAGAGCGCGATAATTCCGACAAATACGAGTTGTCTTCATGCAAATTGGGTCTTATAGCCTATGTTTGTGGTTCTATTCCTGTATGCGAACCAGTATACACGACTTTCAAACTCGAGTATAATGATAAAAATAACAAAATTAGGTACAACGTTGTGAAACTTGTCGAAAAGGGGACAGTCGTGTGAAAGCCGAGTACATCAATCCTTTCCTGGAATCCGCCAGAATCGTATTGGAGCAACTGATCCAGATACGGCCGACAACCGGACAGCTTGGCATTAAGGACGTCAAGTTTGTGGAGAAATACATTTGGATTCAGATCGGTATGACCGGTCAAATGAAAGGGGACATCGTATTCGGGCTACATGAAGAGGTTGCCTTGAAGCTAGTTTCAGCTATGATGGGCGGCTATCACATTACCGAGATGGACGAGATGACCCAGAGTGCAATATCGGAGTTAGGTAATATGATCAGCGGCAACGCCAGTACGATCTTGTTCAATCAAGGTGTTCGCGTCGATATTACTCCGCCGAAGCTTGTACAATCGATTAACGCCGCGGGCTTCACACCAAAGAAAGCACTCACGATCCCGCTTATTATGGACCAGATCGGCGAGTTGAACATTCAAGTGTTAATTACATAGAGCTACGGAGAGGCTCAATGGAGCCTCTCTTTTTTGTGCGGGTGGCTGCAGCGGAGAAAATGAGGCTGTCGATTCATTGTTGATAGTGGTAAAAACGGCCGTTCCAAGTGAAAAAGGACCGCTTAGCTCAAACATCTTGTTTGAACCTCCTCGGATTGTACAAGGGATTTAGTGGTATGGAAGTTCAAGCCAAAACTCGCCGGGGTCCTCTTTTTCACTTTCTACTCCTCTTGTCCACAGTGAATCGACACCCTCAAATACCGCGCGGGAGAGGCTGCAGCGCGGAACTTCCGCGCTAATCGAAGGCCGCGCTATGCGCATCACACAAAGCTACCTAGGTTCGTGATTTTCCGTGTGAATTTTGTGATATTCTTAGATTAGTGGAACACATTCCAGCTCGGAATCGCGTTTCCCTTCATACGGAGGTACGTGGAACATGGTTAATGGAAAATTGATAGCGATTACAGGAGCATCTAGCGGCATTGGAGCGGAAATCGCCATTGAGTTGGCGAGGAGAGGGGCGACTCTGGCGCTCTTCGGGCGCAACATGGACGGGCTTCGCATGACTGCGAGCCACATTGGTGAAGGGCAACATCAGCTGTACGAGCTGGATGTGACGTCGGACAAGCAGGTGCAGGAAGTCGTTGAGCGAGTTATGGCGGATTTCGGCCGGATCGACGTATGGATCAACAACGCCGGCTTTGGCCGCTTCGAGCGCCTATTGGATGCGCCGCTTAGCGACTTCGCGAACATGATGGACGTCAACTACATGGGCGTCGTGCGGTGCACCAAGGCTGTGATGCCGCATATGCTGAAGGCTCGTAAGGGGCAGATCGTCAATGTGGCCTCGATTGCAGGCAAGATCGGATCAGCCAAGTCAACAGCCTATGCAGCCTCCAAGCACGCCGTACTCGGCTTCACCAATAGTTTGCGGCAGGAATTGGCGGGTACAGGTGTCGTCGTCACGGCGATCAATCCTGGACCGATCGATACGCCCTTCTTCGTGCAGGCGGACCCGAGTGGCGATTATGTGCGCAGCATTCGCCGATTCATGCTGAAGCCGGAGCAGGTAGCTCGGGCAGTGGCAGACGCCATCGAACGGCGCCGCACGCACGTAGACTTGCCGTGGGTGATGAGTTTCGGGGCGAAGCTGTTCGCGCTATTCCCGGCTTTATTCGAGCGGATAGCCGGAAGGCTGCTCAATAAGAAGTGACGTTTGCACAGGGGGTTTGCATAAGAAATGGTGCTTACACTTGCATGCATACCTAGATGATTTGTTTACTTAATTAGGTTAGTTGGTTGTAAAGGTTCATTTTTTTGTATTACATACAAGGGAGAGGTGCCTGACATGAGATTGGGGTCGGTTGAGGCTGGGGGAACGAAGTTTGTTTGTGGAATCGGTAATGAGAAGGGGGAGGTGCTGAAGCGGACCGAGTTTCCGACGACACTGCCGGAAGAAACGCTCGGACGAGTGATTGAATTTTTCGAGGGGGAACAGCTCGATGCGATTGGGATCGGTTCGTTTGGGCCGATTGACCCGGACCCGAGCAGCCCGACCTACGGGTATGTGACGACCACACCTAAGCCAGGCTGGGCACAATATGACGTGCTCGGCAAGTTAAAGAAGTCGTTCGACTGTCCAATCGGGTGGGACACGGACGTCAACACAGCCGCGTTAGGAGAAGCAACTTGGGGAGCAGCAAAGGGGTTGGGCAGTTGCATCTACATAACCGTTGGAACTGGCATCGGCGGAGGTGTGCTAGTAGAAGGTAACTTAGTACATGGACTGGTGCACCCGGAGATGGGGCACATTCCGGTGAAGCGTCATCCGAGCGATACCTTCGCGGGGAGCTGTCCGTATCACGCTGACTGTCTGGAGGGAATGTCGGCTGGTCCTGCGATCGAGAAACGATGGGGCAAGAAGGGCAGCGAGCTTGCTGAAGATCCGCGGGTATGGGAACTGGAGGCGTATTACTTGGCCCAGGCGGCCGTTCACGCGATCCTGTTCCTGTCGCCTCAGCGAATTGTGCTAGGTGGAGGCGTGATGAAGCAACGTCAGCTGTTCCCGCTAATTCACAAGCAGGTTCAAGCGATGCTGAATGGCTATGTACAGAGTGAGTGGGTAACCGAGCGGATCGATACCTACATCGTGCCGCCAGGACTGGGCGATAACGCTGGATTGTGCGGCGGGTTGGCCTTGGCGCAAGCTGCTTGGCAAGCGGTGATTAGAGAATAGGCAGTTGATGTCGAGAAAGGGCAGGCGCCTGAATGAGAATAGGCAATCGAGTTGAAGAGACTGTCGATTCATTGTGGATCATGGAGTGGAAAGTGAAAAAGAGGACCTTGGCGAGTTTTGGCTTGAACCCCCTACCGCTGAATCCCTTATATAATCAAGAGGTTCAAACAAGATGTTTGAGCTTGGAGTAACAGAACAAGGAGGAAACAAATGGAACTGGAGACGTTGCAAAGCTGGTTGGTCAACAAGTTCAAGGAGATTGAGCGAAGATGGCTCGCGGCAGTCGAGCAGTTGGGCGAGGAGCAGCTCAATTGGCGGCCGAATGAAGGCAGCAACAGCATAGCCAATCTCGTCGTTCATATCCGGGGTAATGTGGCGGAGCGAATCAGCGCAGGTATCCATGGCGAACATGCGACACGGGATCGCGACGCAGAGTTCGAAAGCGTAGTGCTGAACAAGGCCGATCTGATCGTGCTTGTCCGCGAGGCGTTCGGTCTGGTCGTTCGAGTGGTAGAGAACATGACACCGCAACAGTTCGCAGGGACACAGATGGTTCGCGGTCAGCTGCGTACGAACTTTGACGTATTGCTCCAGTGTGCGACCCACTTCTCCGAGCGTCTCGGGCAAGTGCTCTATGTGGCTAAGCTATGCCTCGATGAGAAGTATGAGACGACATCCGTTCCGAAACGGCGCAAATAGTATTATCCAGCCTTGTTCTGGCGAACGTCGCTCGATCCATTACTCGGACACAAGATTCATCAGTTTCTTCAACAGCAAAGTACGGTTTGTGACCGCTTGTAATCTTGCTCAAGTGCAGACGACTGGCAATCTGTGCATTGGTCAGTCCTTCGAGCAGGAGTCCAGCGATCTGCTGTTCTCGCTCGGATAAATTGGAATGAGAATGGACGGAACCGGCGACCTTGCCGGTTTCTTTGGGTTGATTGCCAACCAAGCAGATGCAGGCCCGTGTAGCTTCGAGGGGATAACGGGATAGGGAGAGATGGGGCGACAATGGCAATGGAAAGGCATCCTGCAGCGGGATATTCCGCAAGCGGGATGCCTTATTCGTCGTCAGGGCGTTATATAGATACCCCGTCACATTACGGATTGTAGTGGTGTTTCTGTTCCTTGTGGATCTTCTTCCACTTGGATTTCTCTGCTGCTTGCAGCGTTCGATTCTCCTTGCGGGCTAAGTAAGCCAGCTCCTTCTGCAGCTTCACATAATTGTCGTACCGGCTCGGTTCGAGTGTGCCGTCTTGCAATCCTTGCTTGATGGCGCAGCCGGGCTCTTGGTTGTGCTTGCAATCGGGAAAGCGGCACTGCGTTGAGAGCTCTTCCACGTCGTGGAAGGAGGTGCTGATGCCTTCGTCGGCATCCCATAGCTGGAGCTCGCGCATACCAGGCGTATCGATCAGTAGTCCGCCACTCGGCAGGACGACCAGCTCGCGATGCGTCGTCGTATGTTTGCCGCGATCATCGCCTTCACGAATGTCGCCTGTAGTCAGAATGTCGCTGCCATACAGACGGTTAATGAGCGTGGATTTGCCTGCCCCGGATGAGCCGAGCAGAGCAACAGTTCGACCAACGCCAAGGTAAGGTGTCAACGCCTCAAGTCCTTCATCGGCCAATGAGTTGACAGCATGAACAGGGACGCCTAGTGCGACGGCTTCCGCTTCGCGGACGGCAGTGTCTAGATCAGCGCACAAGTCCGATTTGCTAAGGATCAGGACCGGACTCGCACCGCTCTCCCAGGCTAGAGTCAGGTAGCGCTCGATTCGCCGCAGATTGTAATCCTGGTTAAGCGCATTAACCAGAAACACGGTATCAACATTCGTCGCTACGATCTGTTCCTCCGGTACGCTGCCCGCCGCTCTGCGCGAAAATTTACTGAAGCGGGGGAGTATAGCATGAATGGTGGCGCGACCTTCGTCGTGCCGTGCAGACATGGCCACCCAGTCACCTACGGCCGGGTAGTCCGCTCTTCCAAGGGCTTCATGTCGCAGCTTCCCGGACACCTCGGCAAGTACGTCTCCATCTTCCGTATATACACGATACATATGTTTGTGCTCCAACGCGACACGTCCCGCGACGAAGCCTTTTTCACGATAAGGGGTGAATGCTGTTTCCCGATCCGGGTTCCAGCCTAGAGTTTGCATTTTCAATTGTAGATCCTCCTGTAAAGTAAAGGTTGAGTATGGGGCTAATCACTCTACAGGAATCCTCATGTCGCATTCGTTGTTATGATCCGAGGACACCTGCAGCTAGTTGTGGGTTTCCGGCAATGGACATGGACATATAACATCAATTCCTCTCGAATAAACTCGGCTTACCCTATTAGTATAGGCAATCGGTGCGTCGGTGACACGGGATAAAATCGTTGTATCGGATTTTTCCTAAAAAAAGCATCTCACGACCGGCCGTTAGCCGATGGCGAGATGCATTGTGTGGTGCGGTGGTAGGTGATGCAGGATGTGAGTAAAGCGAGAAACGTGATTGATTTGCGATGCGAGAAAAGTGAGAAACGTGATGTGCGAATCGAGAGTTAATCCGTAAGTTTGATTGCCCAGTTGCCTTGGCGAAACACAGGCTCGATAGTACCGTCAGGAAGCTCCCCATCGATCTCTAATTCAGCCGATCCGATCATGAAATCCGTGTGGACCAGACTTACATTGGCTCCACTCGCAAGCAGCTCTTCTTTGCTCATCTTGGTTCCGTTCTCGATATTCGTTGGGTAGGCGCTGCCTAGTGCCAAGTGGCAAGAGGCGTTCTCGTCAATACCAGTATTGTAGAAGGTTCGGTTCATGTTGGAGATCGGTGAATCGTGAGGCACCAAAGCCAGTTCGCCCAAGTATCGGGCTCCCTCGTCCGTATCCAGCAACGCGGCCAAGTATTGCTCACCCTTATCAGCCTTGAATTGAGTAACCTTCCCGTTCTCGAACGTAAGACTAAGTCCCTCAACCAAACGGCCGTTCAAGTTAAGCGGCATTGTGCTGGTAACCGTTCCGTTGACGCCATCGCGCTTCGGCATCGTGTACACTTCTTCCGTCGGCATGTTCGCGACAAAATATATACCGGCTCCATTCTCCTTACCGCCGCCCAACCAGATGTAATTGTCCGGCAGCTCGATGCTCAAGTCCGTTCCCGGGGCGCGGTAATGCAGCCTGCGGTACTGCTTCGCGGTTAGTGCCTTGCGCTTCTCGAGCAGAACGTTGAGATGCTCGCGCCATCCTTGAACCGGGTCGTCGTGATCGACCCGGTTCATGCGGAAGATCGCGTCCCACATGGTCGCGATCCGCTCTTTTTCGGGCAGCTCGGGGTATACGCTGGCCGCCCATGCAGGTGTCGGGGCTTTGACCAGACACCAACTGATCGTGCTGTTGCGAATGTAGCGCTGGAACGTCTGCCGTGCGACTGCCGCTGCTTTGGTGGAGGCGGATACTTTCCAACTGTCGATGCCGTCGAACAGCGTTGGGTCAGGGACTTTGATGTTGAGCAAGGCCCCGCCTCCTTCGGCTAGTTGCTCCATCATCTTGGCGTTCCATTCCGGGTAGTAGGTGAACGAGTCGTCTGGAGCGTGTTCGTAACGAAGGCGCGTCACTTGCTCGTCGGTCCAGTTTACTTGCACATACTTGGCGCCGGCTATGTAGGCTTGTTTGACGATCTTGCGGGTAAGCTCCACCGTTTCCAGCTGGGATTCGATCATCAGCACCTGGCCGGGCTGTATATTCACGCCAACGCGAAGGACGAGCTCGGCGTATTTCTCAAGATTGCGGTCGAATAAGGGGTCGAGATTGTTCATGTTGTGTTAGCTCCTCTTAGTTGTTAGTGGGTTACCGGGAAATCCTCCTGTTATATTCCTCGTTTCCTGGCAGTAGCGGAGATTAACTGGAAAAAGTACCGCTAATTTTGCCATTATCGAGCGAATGGGCAACTTTTGGTTAAATTAACAGGAGGTTTTCCATGTAATTAGCTGAAAAGCAGGTTTTGGCTGCATTTAACGGGAGGTTTTCCAGTTAGATGTAAGGTTATAACGTAGTGCGCGTTTTTACTCTTCTTTCCCGTCTTCCTTGGGTTCGCCGGTGGCGCCGGAAGTTTGAGCATGCGCGCGCAGAGCCTGATTTAGGTCACGGATTTCTTCGAACAGCAACCTGACTTCGCGTTTGGCTTCCGGATGAGACTGCCCCCAATGAGCGGTAAGGGCGGGCATGCTTTTGTGAATATGGTTGTAGATTGCCCATTTGGTTACTTTCTCGACCATCTCAGTCGATGATCGGCCAGTCATCAGCTCGGCGAACTTCTCGACTAGTGCGTCGAATTCTTCATCGAACACAGGATTCATGTGCATCAACCGCCTTTCGCGTGATAAACTAATTCATAATCTCAAGTCTAGCGGATCGCATTGCTTGGTGTCAAAGGTGGTTTGTATGAGGAGCGGAAGTTGGCGGGCGGCAATGTGTAGGGAGCAAGAGGAGCGGAAGTTAGCGAGCGAGCCAGTGTTGGGAGTATGAGGAGTGGGCGTTGGCGGACGAGCCAGTGTCGGCGGATGAAGAGCGGGAGTTTGATACATAAGCAAGTTGGAGGAGGATGGTCAGACAGTGGCGGATAAGCGAGTGGAAGAACGTGGGCGAGACGATGAGCAAAGCGAACAATTCGAGCATAGCGCCGTAGCTAGTGGACAAGCCGACAGCGCGAACACGCAAGCGATGGACGTTCAGCCGGAGCGTGAACGTCTGCCCGACCCGGCCCCGGGACTACGGCTCGAGCGAGTGACTTACACGAGTCAAGGGCTGCGGGTCAAGGGCTACCTGGTGGCGGGCGCGGACGGAGCGCCTAGACCGCCGCTCATCTATTGCCGCGGCGGCATACGCGGCGTGGGGATGGTGCGCGTGCCGCGGCTGGTCACACTGGCGCGGCGCGGCTATACGGTGTTCGCCCCGTTCTACCGAGGCAACGAGGGTGGGGAGGGGCGCGAAGACTTCGGCGGCGAAGACCGCCACGACCTGTACAACGCGCTGCGCCTCATGCGCGCGTTGCCAGAAGCCGAGCCGCTCGCGCCAGCGCTGATCGGCTTCTCGCGCGGCGCGCTGATGGCGCTCTCCGCCGCGCGCGAGTGCCCGGGCGTCGGCCCGGTCGTCGTATGGGGCGGCGTCAGCGACCTCCGCCTTACGTACGACGAGCGGGTGGACCTCCGCCGCATGCTGAAGCGGGTGGTCGGCCACCCGCGCAAGGAGACCGGCGAGTACGAGCGCCGCTCGCCGGTATGCTGGGCGGACGAGATCCGCTCGCCCGTCCTGATCATCCACGGCTCCGTCGACGAGCACGTGAGCGTGGCTCATGCTTATCGGCTCGCCGAAGCGATGGATGCAGCGGGCAAGCCGTACACGATGAGCATCTATGAAGGGCGAGGCCACGTCTTCCCGCGTGAAGAGGATGAACAGGTGCTCGATGACTTGTTCACTTGGATCAACGCAGCTCGGACGTAAGCGAAGGGCGAGGCCACGTCTTCCCGCGTGAAGAGGATGAACAGGTGCTCGATGACTTGTTCACTTGGATCAACGCGGCTCGGACGTAAGCGAAGGGCGAGGCCACGTCTTACCGCGTGAAGAGGATGAACAGGTGCTCGACGACTTGTTCACTTGGATCAACGCGGCCACCTCTTCCTGAACGGGGACGCATGAGTTGTTAACCGGGCTGCAATTGCTCCCGCCAAGCCTGAATAGAAGAATGAGGGGTTGTACATGGATACCAAACTACTCGAGAATTACTCGGTTGCGGCCGACTTTCCTTTTTGGATCCAACGGAATGTGCACGGATACCAGGATAGTCCTGATCTGCACCGTCACGATTTTGTGGAGATGATCTTCGTCACGGAAGGTCTCGCAACGCATAGATACGAGAACATTACATACGAAGTCAGAGCGGGAGACATATTCATCATTAATCCCGGAGAAGTACACGGGTATGCCTTGCAGGAAGGTCAGCAGCTGGCGATCATCAATTGTTTGTTTCAGCCCGGACTCATTCAGCAGTCGCTGCTGCAACAACTAGATATTCCCCATTCGATGGATTTCTTCTATGTCCAACCGTTCTTGCACGAAGACAAGCGGTTTCACCACAAGCTGAATTTGCGCGGGGCGGCAGCGGATAAGACCTTGCATATTATGGACGATATGCTCGATGAACTGAAGCAACGGAGTCCGGGCTTTCGCGCGCTCATTCAATTGAGAATGGTAGAGCTGTTGATTCTGCTGTCCAGATACTATGAAGAATGGGGCAACAGCGCGCCGACCGTATCGCGGAGTGAACTGCTTATCAAGCGCGTCTGTGGTTATCTGGAGAGACATTATGATCGCAAGATCACATTAACGAACATATCCGATCTATTCCATATCGGCACACGACAGCTGAACCGACAATTCAAACGATATACCGGTTCCAGCATCATCGAGTATGTGCATCAATTGCGGATTGATAGAGCCAAGCACTTATTAACCGAGA
Organism: Paenibacillus sp. P4_E11; assembly: GCF_056401635.1. NCBI lineage: Bacteria > Bacillati > Bacillota > Bacilli > Caryophanales > Paenibacillaceae > Paenibacillus > Paenibacillus sp. P4_E11. The sequence goes on from NZ_JBFUIX010000036.1 coordinate 51,466, forward strand.
CGGATGACACGATCGCGACCATAGCGGCTAATATCGGTTACGAGGACCCTGCTTTTTTCAGCAAATTGTTCGGTCGAATTGTTGGATGTTCGCCAGGAAAGTACAGGGATATGCAAGGTAGTTCAGAACCCGTGTAATGACTGAATCGGCGATAGAGAAGTCTCGATCAACCCTATCCTACGTGGACCGTGCGATGTAACATAGGAGTACTATCGTATGGAGGGGAACGTATGCCGACAACAACATCTTCACAAAGACCAGCTCATGCCGCGTTACAACGAGCGTTTCTTCAACCTGATGACGAGTACTCACCTATACCGTTCTGGTTCTGGAACGATAATCTGGATGAGAGTGAATTGATTCGTCAAATACGAGACTTCAAGGAAAAAGGCGTAATGGGCTTTGTGATCCACCCGAGACTTGGTCTACCGGAATCAATCCCGTATATGTCTGACACGTATTTGCAATTAGTAGAGTCGGCTGTGCGCGAAGCGGAAAAGCAGAGTATGGTCGTATTCTTATATGACGAAGCGATGTATCCTTCCGGTTCCGCGATGGGAATGGTCGTGAAGGCCAATCCGCAGTATGCAAGCAGAGGATTAGCCATGATCGAGTACCGATGCAGCGATCATAGGACATACCCGTATTCGCTAGAAGAAGGGGAAGTGCTCGTCTCGGCTCAAGCTGTTGTGAAGCTGGCACAGGATCGACTGGATCTGAACCAAACCCTTATACTTGAAGCTGAACTTAACTGTGTGCAGTTCGTGCCATCTGACGATCAGGATTGGCACGTTGTGCTGTTCATCGAGAAGTTCTCCAGAGGAACGATTCGAGGGGTACATTTCGGTCAGGATGACGGGGAACCCGGAGCGCCTCCTTCGGCAGATTTATTGAATGTGCAAGCTACGGAAACGTTCATTCGCCTGACGCATGAGCGTTATTATGAACGATTGAAACCGTATTTCGGCAGCACCATTCAAGCGATGTTCACGGACGAACCGAATATATTGGGCAGAGGTCCACTGCCTTCCCTTAAGCCCTGGACGAGTGAATTCCTGTCCTACGCTCAGAGCTTCGGGCTACTGGAAGTCGAATTGCCTGCTCTCTGGCTGGAAGCGGCCGAGGGGGCAGACGCGATACGGCGCAAATTCAGGAGAGCGATCAGTCACAGACTAAGCGACAGCTATTACAAGCCGCTTTCCGAATGGTGTCAGAGACACGGTATCCAACTTGCAGGGCATCCAGGAGGAAGTGAAGATATCGGGTTGCTGCAACACTTCCAATTACCCGGGCAAGACGTGGTGTGGAGATATGTAGAACCAGCAGAGGGCAGCATGCTGGAGGGACCGCATAGTACGCTTGCCAAATGTGCTTCCGACTCAGCGAGGCATAGAGGAAGAAGAAGAAATGCCAATGAATGCTTCGGCGCCTGCGGCAAAGACAATATCGGCTGGAACTTCAGTCCCGATGAGATGAAGTGGTACATGGACTGGTTGTTCGTCCGTGGAACGAACTTGTTGATTCCCCATGCGTTCTATTATTCGATCTCCGGCGAACGGATGAACGAGAGACCGCCCGATGTTGGGCCGAATAACACTTGGTGGGCGCATTACAAGGACATCAGCAACTATATTCGAAGAATGAGCTGGCTGATGACCGATGGTGTGAATGAAGCCCGTGTCGCGATTCTCTGTCAGGAAGACGTTCTTCCTTGGAAGATTGCCAAACCTTTGTATGAGAATCAAATCGAATTCAACTATCTCGAAGAAGCGCTGTTTGTCTCATCCTGCACATTCGATGAGGGTTCGGTGCGAATTGCGAAGCAAAACTACAAAGTGATCGTTGTTGAGGTCTTGGAGCATCTAAGCGAACAAACGATCAACAAGCTACAATCGTGGATTGATCTGGGGGGCCAAGTAATCGTCTTTGGATCCCCAGAAGCGACTACCTCCTTAAGAGGAGCAATACCACTACGAGCAGTGGAGTCCGTTGCTGAGCAGGTGAATACCTACATAAAACTTGAAATACGGTTACAGCCATCCTCAGCTGCTATACGGGTAAGTCATATTCGTAAGAGCAATGAGCATTTGTTCCTCCTGGTCAACGAAGGGGAACAACGTTATGAGGGTCAGCTCCATCTCGACATTCAGGGAAGGGTCGAACGATGGAACCCTTGGTTGGGAACGATTCAAGAGCAGCCTGTTCGAGATACACCTAGCGAAGGGATCCATATCTCGATTGGTCTCGACCGAAGAGAAAGCGTGATTTATTATGTCGATCCAAGTCAACAGCCCCTCTCCGACGAGCTGATGGGTATTGGATGTGGGTCATCTCAGGAATGTATCGTGCTAGGTGAAGGATGGACAACGACGTGGTCAGGATTCATGGAGACTAAGCTCGATGCACTTACATCATGGACAACATGGCCTGGAATGGAATATTATTCTGGAACAATCCAATACGAGATTTCTTTTGACTTAGCGGAGAGCAAGCTTGGGAGGCCACTCCGTTTGGACTTAGGTGAAGTCAATGACATTGCGGAAGTGTTCATCAATGACGTGCACGTCGGCACCCGAATGTGGAGTCCGTACTGCTTCTCGAATTTAGAGGGAATTGTTCAACCGGGTAGGAACAAGATTTGTGTGAAGGTGACCAATAGTCTAGCTAATACTTACAATCGGGCGCGGCTTACATCCGGATTATTAGGGCCTGTGAAACTCATCATGTAGAGGCATGGATGGGTACGAATGAGGTGCGGATAAGGGAATGGTAGATTTGAATGGGGAGCCTTGAGCGAAATCTCAGGACTCCTTTTTCGATTTCCCTACTAATGTTGGCCTACATCTATTGCAAATCAACGTGCTCAGAAGATACCTGATTGTTCCAAAAGGATTCCAGCGCTAATAGTTCTCATCGGATTATAGACGGCACCTACTCGAGACCCCTATGGTTATAACATATTCGAGCAACAAGGGGGGCGCCGTCATGAGTTTTACTAGTGGGAGCCGGTTATTCAAGAACCGATGGATTTATTTGATGCTGCTTCCAGGTGTGATTTATTTTGTTCTATTCAAATATTTGCCTATGTGGGGCGTGCTGATCGCTTTTCAAGATTATCAGCCATTTCTCGGATTTTGGCATAGTCCCTGGGTGGGTACCAAGCATTTTGATCGGTTCTTCTCAGACCCGGCTTTCTGGATGTTATTTCGGAATACGCTGATTCTGGCCGTGTACAATCTGGTGTTTTTCTTCCCGCTGCCGATCCTGCTTGCTTTGTTACTGAATGAATTACGCAACAAGGTATTCAAGAATTTAATTCAGTCGTTCCTATACGTGCCCCATTTCATCTCATGGGTAGTTGTCGTAGGAATAGCTTATATCTTTTTCACTACTGAAGGAGGACTAGTCAATGAATGGATCGCTTCGATAGGGGGACACAAGATCAGCTTTCTACTAAGCGAAGATTGGTTTCGGACTATGATCACGTCTGAGGTGATATGGAAAGAGACAGGATGGGGTACTATTATATTCTTGGCTGCGTTAGCAGGAGTCGACATGCAATTGTATGAAGCGGCGAGGATCGATGGAGCAGGCCGGTTCCGACAAATCTGGCACGTGACTTTACCCGCTATTCGCAGTACCATTGTCATTTTGTTTATTCTTCGGCTGGGCCATTTCATGGACACCGGATTCGAGCAAGTCTGGTTAATGATGAATGCCATGAATCGTGAGGTCGCCGAAGTGTTTGATACTTATGTGTACAACGCAGGCATTCTGCAAGGTCAATTCAGTTACACGACAGCTGTTGGATTGTTCAAATCACTTGTTGGTTTGATTCTCGTCCTATCAGCCAACCACCTGGCTAGAAGAGCTGGGGAGGAAGGGATATACTGATGAGTCAGCCATATAAGGAGATCTCGTAATGGATATAGAAAAAGGACATGCATGGAGTAATCGGTTGTTCGATGGTGTTATCATTATCATCTTGTCATTGACGGCATTAGCGACAATTATCCCGTTCCTGTACATTATCGCTGGCTCGTTTACGTCTACAGAGGAGTTGCTGCGCAAGGGATTTGTCTTGTTCCCGACCAAGTTTTCCTTTGATGCCTATGCGTACATCTTCTCCACATCCACGATCATGCGAAGTTTGAGTGTGACCATTTTCATTACAATCGCGGGTACTATTATCAATTTAGTGTTCACGATATTAATGGCCTATGCCTTGTCGCGAAAAGATCTGGATGGTCGTAAACCCGTCATGTTGATGGTCATCTTCTCTATGTTGTTCAGTGGAGGACTCATTCCAACCTTTTTGGTAGTCAAACAACTCGGGCTGTTGGATTCCTATTTCTCCTTGTTTTTGCCGGGGGCCATCAATGCATTTAATCTCATCGTGATGAAAAATTTTTTTCAACAGCTTCCAGAAGGTCTTGAGGAGGCAGCTAAGATAGACGGTTGTCACGATGTTGGGATATTACTGCGAATCGTCTTGCCCTTGTCAACGCCAGTGATCGCTACCTTCTCCTTGTTCTATGCAGTGGAGCATTGGAATTCATTCTTCAGCGCGATTATATATATCAACGATTCGTCCAGGTGGCCGATTCAAGTGTGGCTGCGCCAAATCGTCATTCTCTCCCAAGGGGGAGTGGGGGATTCTACGCAATTCGATGCTGGGTTTATTGTCCCGCCACCGCAGACGATCAAGATGGCGGTTATCGTGATATCCACATTGCCGATCCTGCTCGTTTACCCTTTTTTGCAAAAGCATTTTGCTAAGGGTGTGCTGCTCGGTTCAATTAAAGGATAGATTGCAAATGATGAAGGAGGAAAAAAGAGAATGAACAAAAAGGGTAAGCTAGTCCGGTCGACCGTGTTACTGCTGAGTACGATGGTAGTTGCAAGCGTATTCGCGGGGTGCTCCAGCAAGTCGGCAACTGATCCAACACCAGCTCCAACACCAGCAGGAAAAGAGAATGTAAAAGCTCAACCGCAAGAAGCATTGGAAATCACCATGATGAATTTGTTGGTGCTTCCTGAGCCTCCCAAGGCTGATAATCCGACATTGAAGGCGATTGAGGCGTACACCAATACGAAATTGAATATCACTTGGGTACCTAGTGCGGTCTACAATGATAAGATGAATGCAACGCTTGCATCCAGCTCCTTGCCTAAGGTGCTGATGATTGCCGATACGAAGGCACCATCTATCATATCGTCCGTCCGCTCGGGCATGTTCTGGGACATTGGCGCGTACCTGAAAGATTATCCGAATATCAGTAAATTGAACCAGCAAGTGTTCAACAATATAGCGATTGATGGCAAGGTGTACGGGATATTTCGCGCTCGTCCCATTGCCCGCAACGGACTTGTATTCCGCCAGGATTGGTTGGATAAGTTAGGGCTGAAGCAGCCCACAACGACGGATGAACTTTATACGATCTTACAAGCTTTCACGAAAAAAGATCCAGATGGAAATGGAAAAGAAGATACGATTGGCATGTCGTTGGACAAAAATTTTGTTAGCGGATACATGAAAATATTCCAGTCTTGGTTCGGGGCGCCTAATGGTTGGGAAGTGAAGGACAGCAAGTTCGTACCCGACTTTATGACTAAAGAATACTTGGATTCCTTGACTTTCTTACGTAAGCTCTTCAATGAAAAGCTAATCAATACCGACTTCCCGGTTGCTCCAGCTGCACAGGATTTCATTAATCAAGGCAAGGCTGGCATCACCCCTTGGTGTCTATGTACGATTGATGGCCCGCCTTTTGCTGACTTGTACAAAGCGAATCCAAACGCTAAACTTGATATGGTGAATAAGCTTACCGGTCCGAAGGGTAATCGAATCCCCGCTGATCCAGGGTACTCCGGCGTGTTCATGTTCCCCAAATCCAGCATTAAGACAGAAAGCGAATTGAAGCGGGTTCTTCAGTTCTTTGATCAAATAGCAGATGAGAAGATGAATTACTTGATGGATTACGGAGTGGAAGGCATGCACTATAAGCTGGAGAGCGGCCAACCGACCGTCCTCGATAAGGGTCTGTATGATCGTGAAGTCAGTCTCTACAAGCAATTGAAGATTTCGGATTCCTCGAGTAATCCATTCGGCAGTGATGTAGACAAGAAGAGAAACATATTCTACGCAGAGAATGAGAAGATCGCGGTTTCCAACCCGACCTTCCCTCTAGTTTCTGGCACGATGGCTGAGAAAGGAAATGATCTGAATAAAATCATTTCGGATGCGGCCACCAAATATATTTACGGTGAATTCGATGAAGCGGCTTGGAACAAAGCGATAGACCAATGGAAGAAAAACGGAGGCGACAAGGTCATCGAAGAATACGCGGCCGAATATGCCAAGACAAAAAAATAAGGACGGCTAAACGTAACGAGGGAGTCGAGAGACTCCCTTCGGGTTTTTATACCTTTCATGAGACGACTACTGGAGTGAGCTGCAATGGGCGATAGATTCACATTAGGAAAAGCATATTTCTCGAGCTACCTCGTAAGGCTATTGCTGCTGAGCGTTTGTTTAGGGTTGTTTCCTGTCATCTTGCTTGGCGCATTTGCCTATTGGAAGTCGGCAGACATCGCCAAGCATAAAGTGATTGAAGGAACTGCGAACGCCCTATTGCAAAATGAGTTGCGGCTGGAACAGTTGCTAAAGACAGTGGACAACGCTGCAACCCAGTTCTCTACATCCCCGATTGTATATGACGCAAGGGATAATCTGCTGGTTTATTCCCAATTCCAGACCGTTGACAGTCTGCTTGTCGGTATGCATAACCTGCAAACGTTCGATAATGGGATTCAGGATGTAACTTTCGTTCATCTCAAGAATGATTGGCTGCTCAACAACCGTCTGATGAAACCCCTTAGCCAATTGGGAGATGCCGCACAACAATTAACGCATCTAACGATGTCACAGACTTCCCAATGGATGAAGGAAGTGGAGAACCAGCCCTTAGTACCGGGCACGACTTGGAATGACGGTGTGAATTTGGTGAAGAAGATACCGATTAACTCCATTGATCCTTGGGGACTGCTTATTACTCAGATCCCGGGCTTCGAATTGAAAAAGTACCTGATCCCAAGCTCCCAGTCAGAGCGAATCCTCATCCTCGATGAGTGGAATCGCGTAGTCGTGGACAGCAGCCCGAACGGGGAAGGAACGGAACGAGCAACAGATTTACTGGCGCCTGCTCTAGAACAGCTGCAATCCATGCAGTCCGTAAGCGGCTTTTTTGCTGTGGATCTCCAACATACTCCATTCGGAATCACCTTCCAAAAATCGGACTACAATGCTTGGATATACCTTTCCTTCATCCCCATACATGAGATTACCAAGGACTCTAGAGTCATTGGTTGGTTAACTTTGTTGATTTGTATGGTGTTGGTTGCCATTATTCTGGTTATCTCATTTCGAGCTTCGCGCGGGATGTATGCCCCTATTAGGAAATTATTCGATTCTGCGGCTCAACTGGATGAACATCCCTCGGAGAGTCCAACATCCACGGATGAGCTTCAGTATATCGGGGAGCGTCTGCATCGGTTCCAGCATACCAAATTACAGATGGAGGTTGAACGTGTTCGGTACATGCAGCAGGTAAAGGAGTTGTACGTCCTACACCTATGCCAGGGTAAGCTCAAGCATTACAATCCGGAAGAAGAGAGTAGGTTGTTTGAAGGGTTTCGTTGTCGGGATGAGTTACACGTACTTGCTATGGTTCCTTATGACGAGTCTCCCCGTAGTGAGCAGGATCGACAGTTACTGCTATTTGCGGTGACCAATATGGTGAGTGAGCTGGTTTCACCGGATCGACGGCTCAGCCCAGTCGTGATCGATCAATATCAGATCTGTGTCATTGGCAGCGATCGA